>JAFTKV010000068.1 GCA_017453085.1 Clostridia bacterium | reverse complement strand
AGGAACTTCGGCGTCTGAGATGGTCCTTTCCCCCTCCTCATATTGCAATTCCGACGAAGGAGGAATTGCTTCCTATGACTACTAACACCTCCCTCCCAAACAAAAAAGCCGACGATCACTCGTCGGCTTTCGGTTTACTTGTTATGCTTCACAAAGGCTCAGCAGGCCTTGAAATTATACACAGGCCGCGCGATCTGCTCCACCTCGACGGTGTCGCCAATGGCATCCAGGATCCGCTCCGGCGCTTTGTACGCCATCGGACACTCGTCCAGCGAGCCTTCGGTTGCCGTGGTGGTGTAAATCCCTTCCATCGCCGATTGATAGTCCGCCACAGTGTAGGCAAACTTGGCGTCGGTGCGGCTGCATACCCGCCCGGCTCCGTGAGGAGCGGAGTGGTTCCAATCGGGATTGCCCAGCCCTCGGCCGATGATAGCGCCATCCCGCATATTCAGCGGAATGATCACACGCTCGCCCAGCCGCGCCGAGATCGCACCCTTGCGCAGGATCATACGCTCGGTGTCGATATAGTTGTGCACGCAGGCAAAGCGATCGCGGATGTGGAATCCCATCCCGTCGCAGATGATCTCAGCCATGGTGCGGCGGCTGAGATCGGCATATTCCTGCACGATGGCAAGATCGTGGAGGTACTGCCCAAACAGCTCGCCCTCCAGCGCCGCCGTCTCGCGGCTGACCTTGATGCTCGCCTGCTCCCGACGTGCGGATTTGAAGACGTAGTCTTCTCTTCCCTTGCCGCCGGCAGAGCGTCTCGCTTTCTTGCATTGATAGCGGTAGGCTTGCTCCTTGTAGTAGGTGGCAACGTCGCTCCCCAACTGACGGGAACCCGAGTGAATCACCAGAACCAGTCTGCCGTCCTCGGCTTTGTCCAGCTCGATGAAGTGATTGCCGCCGCCCAGCGTGCCGATGCTCCGCAGCGCTCGCTCACGGTTGACCTCGGCAATGCAGTGGAGGCTGTCCAGCTTGGGAAAATCTGCCACGGGCAGATGGTGCACAGCAGCTCCTGCGGGGATGCGCTCATGGATCAGCAGGTCCAGCTTAGCAAGATCAGTCTCGGTTTCTTCTAAAAAGACGGTTTCCATTCCGCAGCCCAGATCTACGCCCAAGAGGGCGGGAATCACCCGTCCGTGGAGAGTCAAGGTGGTACCCACCACCGTTCCCCGTCCCGAATGGGTGTCGGGCATAATGCGCACCTTGGAATCGGCCAACGCCTCCAGCCTCAGCAGTGCAGCGATTTGTGTTTTGGTTTCTTTGTCGATTTTATCCGCGTAAATGATCGCGGAGTTGCGTTTTCCTTGCAGTTCGATCATTAGTTCTCCTATTATTCGATTTGGTTAAAATGGTGTTCGGGTATAAAATCGTTGCAGACATAATGATCAACTCCTTTGAATGTGTTTAGGTTAGTATAGCATAGGATGGCGAATTTGTCAAGTCAATCCTACACAAACCAAAAACCCGACCTAATCGGTCGGGTTGGAGCTGCTAATCAGATTCGAACTGATGACCTCATCCTTACCAAGGATGTGCTCTACCAACTGAGCCATAGCAGCATATTTTGTTGATTTTTGTGCGCTCTCTTGAACGCCTCATCATTATAACAGAACCTTTTCGGTTTGTCAACCCCTTTTTCGAAATTTTTTGAAGTTTTTTTCAAAAAATTTTCCCTTCCCAAGCACCGTCCGAAACGGTGCTTGGGAAGGGAGTTTTGAGGCAGTTACGCCTTCTGCTTTGCCTTGAAGGAAGAGCAATCGGTGCAGGCAACCTCGGTGGGGTTCTGCTCGTGTGTCACCACGCGAATGGCGTTCAGGGAGCAATAGTTCTGATTCTCGCAATGATGCTCGCACTGCTTGACGGTGCATTCAATGCTGGTGTTAGCGGTATTCTTCTTACCGGTAGTGTAGGTGTTTTCCATTTTGTTTCGCCTCCTTTATTGGGAACTGTTCAAAGTATTGCCCGATGCGCGAAACTTATGCGATTTGCCGGATGGGAATTTCTCGTGCCGATGGTTTTGGGGTTTCCTCCTCTTCTATCAAAATCTTCCGCTCTCGATGTCGGCGATCAGCTCGTCCAGGAGATCGGCGGCAAACTTGCAGAGGGCGGGACAGGGACGCTTTTTGTAATACTCGGCTGTGCGTGCTTCGGGGGTGGGAGCGGAGGGACCTGCGGAGAGTCCCAGCAGATCACGGCAAATATAGGAGCCGTGGACGGCGGCAAATCGGCGGGCGAACTCCTGCTCGATGGCGTAAAGCCGTGCTTTGGCCGCTCCCTTATCGGGAGTTCCGTAGCCGTAGAGCTGGCCGATCACCATCAGCCCGCCGCTGACCGTTCCGCAAACCTCTCTCAGCCGTCCCATGCCGCCTCCCAAGGGCGAAACCAATTTAGCGGCAACTCCCCGCTCCAACCCGAAATCGTCGGCATAGGCGCAAAATACCGCTTGTGCGCAGTTGTAGCCCTCGTAAAAGAGTGCTTCTGCTTTTTCTCCGTGGGTCATAGGATCACCAATCTTTCTCTATTGAAACTTTCAGCCCGTTTTCTACGTGGGATTTGGCGGTCTGACACTGCTTGCGGAAGAGATCTCCGAAGCACTCCTCCGGACTCTTCCCTGCCGCCATGCCGTCCAAGAAGAGGGCGTAATCCCGCTCCAGCGCGGCAAATCGCTGTCGCCATTCCCTATCTGCCCTCTCTGTGGGATCGGTCTCCGTTTCGTCCCGATATCGCATCTCAAAAAATGCCAGCGAACTGCGCAGCTCCGGACCGGACTCTTCCCCCGCTGCTTCCATTTCTGCGATTTCCTTCTTTACTTGCGCAATTTCTTTTTCCAATTTCCGAGGCTCTTCGGTATAACGAACAATATCTTTTTCTCTTCGCTCATTCAGCCACTCCTTCTTTTTCGCAATGAATTGCATAAAGAAATCATAATTGCCGTCTTGGAGGCTTGCTGCCATCAGATCGGTATCGCTGAGCCGCCGCATATACTCGGGTGCGGACAAATATTCGTTCAGTCCCGTCATCTCATTCATCAGCGGCAGGACTTCCTTCACAAACACCGCCAGCTGTCCGTCGATCTCCGCTTCGATCTGGAAGGGATCACCCGGTGCATAGCCACGCCCCAATCGGGTATCGGGATCGATGGCACGAATGATCATATTCAGATCCCGATGGGACATCCAGTCAGAATTTGCGGCAAAATCGGTTTTCTCGAAATTCCAATAGGGCTTTGACACAATCCCGACGACAAAGGGCATCAGCGGACGCAAAACCACGCCTTGTACCAGAGAGCCTTGCAGGCGGAAATAGCCGTTTTTGCGACGGGTAAAGCCCTGCTCCAGCAGAATTGGCTCGAACTTGCGTTGCAGACGAACCGAAATCTTCACAGGCTTCAGCAACTCCCGCCATTCGGGAGAATCGTACTTGCCTACAGGCAAATGCTCTTTTTCCCAAACTACGTCTTGCATCCGATCACAGAGGGCTTCGTGCACCGGAAGAAAGGATGCGGGATCGGTATTGTTCTCTGCCGCTTCCCAAAGTTCGGCATATATTCGTTTCCAAGAGCCGTCTGCACGCTCTATCTCCGCTTCGATTTGCTCGGGAGACAATTCCGTGCTCGCACTGCTCCGAAACGCATTCAAACACGCCTCGTATTTCTCACGGTGCTTCAAAAAGCGGTAATAATTGCCGTCCTTGATGGCACAATACCGCAACACCGCCTGCGGCAACCGACGACCGTCCGGGTCATATGCGGACGCTTCTCGGAAATAGTTCTCGAAATCGGTCATCCGCTCCAGCGCAGGGAGCAAGTATTTGGCAAACCGTTCGCCCAACTGTTGAAAATACCGCTCTGCCGAGGAACGGTCGAAGCGATCAAAGGTATTCTGCTCTTCGGGGACGGGATCCAGTGCCGCTAAGGCGCTATCAATCTCACCGTCGAAGGTATACCACTTGTGGTTGGAAATCAGGCCGTCAAGCGACCAGTAGGGTTGAGCGCAAAATTTGATACGTGCAGGATTGTCAGCGCAAGCAAACTGAATACTGATCAGGATGTCGCCCTGTACTTTTGCATAAAAGCTGACGGCCGTGCGGATGTAATGATGCGCCTTCAGAATCGGAGCGAAATGTTTCTCCATCATCTTAAAGATTACGCCCGGACTAAGCGCTTTTTTGAGTTTCTTTTCGGGTTTCTTCTCTGTTTCCATATGGCGAATCTCCTTCTTGTATGATTGTACTTCATCAACTACTTCCATTATACCATCCCACCGCCTATCCGTCAAGAATTATTCACAAAAAATTCATCCTCCGAACTATTGACATCTTTCTTCTTGGAGAGTATAATTAGTTAGAAAACTAATTAGTTCAGAAAGGAAAGAACCTATGGAAGATAAACGGCCTTGCAGACCCTTTCAGCCGACACCGATGATGCAGATCATCCATCTGTCGAAGCTCTTTCGAGATCAGTTGCGGCGTGCCTCTGAGGAAGCGGGTATTCCCTGCGGATATCGGGCGATTCTGATGGAGCTGTCCCATCTGGAGAGCGCTACCCAGTACGAGCTGGCGCGACGCACCCATCTCACCGCTCCCACCGTCAGCGTGACCCTGCAAAAGATGGAGCACGACGGCTACATCACCCGCACCCCCGACGAAAACGATCTGAGACAGATGAAGGTTGCCCTCACCGATAAAGGGAAAGCCGCCGAGGCAGACAATCGCGCCCGCGCCAATGCGCTGGAGAAGATCCTGCTGGACGGACTTTCAAAAGAAGAACAACAGCAGCTGACCGCTTTGCTCACCTCTATGGAAAATAACCTCCACCGTGAAACCGGATGGCCTCCCGCTCCCCAAACTCCCCCTGTGAAAGGAAAAACAGAATGAAACGATGGTTTAAGTACATCAAACCCTATCTCCCTTACTTTATCTTAGGACCGCTTTGTATGATCATCGAGGTGGTGGGCGAAATGATGAGGCCCACCTTTCTGGCCTCGGTCATCGACAACGGAACCGACGGCACCCTGACCGTCACCCGCAGCATCATCACCTCCCTTCTGATGATCCTCACCGCAGTGATCATGATGGCAGGCGGTGTGGGTGGCGCTTACTTTGGCGGCAAGGCATCAGTCAACTTCGCCGCAGACCTGCGAGAGGACGTATACCGAAAGGTACAGAAATTCTCCTTTGCCAATATTGATAAATTCTCCACCGGCTCGCTGGTCACAAGACTGACCAATGACGTCACCCAGGTGCAGAACATGGTGAACATGATGCTGCGCATGATGCTCCGCTCCCCCGGCATGCTCATCGGCGGTCTGATTATGGCAATTCGCTTAAAACCCTCGCTGGCGACGGTGCTGGCGGTATCTATTCCCCTGCTGCTGATCTCGGTGATCGGCATCATTCGCACCGGCTTCCCCCGCTTCTCTAAGATGCAAACTAAGGTGGACGGTCTGAACAACACCGTACAGGAAAGCGTAACCAACGTGCGAGTGGTCAAATCCTTCGTCCGCGAGGAGCACGAGACCGAAAAGTTCCGCACAGCCAACCGAGATCTGAAGGATAGCGGCATGGCAGCAATGCGCGTGATGATCTTTATGCAGCCCGTGATGACCATTTTCATGAACCTGACCACGCTCGCGGTGATCTGGTTTGGCGGCAACATCGTACTGGATAACGGCATGAAGATCGGTGAGCTGTCCGCATTCATTACTTACGTCACCCAGATCCTGTCTTCGCTGATGATGGTAACCATGATGCTGATGATGTCCTCCCGTGCGCTGGCATCCGCTCGCCGTATTTCCGAAGTAATGGACGAAAAGGTGGATCTGGACGACATTGCCGCCTCCTGTCCCGATCTGACCGTACAGAACGGAGAGATCACCTTCGAGAACGTGACCTTCCGCTACTACAAGGACAGCAGCGATCCCGTGCTGGATCGCATCAATCTGACCATCCCCGCAGGCTCTACCGTGGGCATCATCGGCTCTACGGGCTGCGGCAAGACCTCGCTGGTTTCACTGATCCCCCGTCTGTACGACACGGACGAAGGAGCGGTAAAGATCGACGGCGTGGACGTCAAAGACTACTCCCTCTATCATCTGCGGGAGGGTGTGGGCATGGTTCTGCAAAAGAACGTGCTCTTCTCGGGCACCATTGAGGAAAACCTCCGTTGGGGCGACGAGAATGCCACCGACGATGAGATGCGCATCGCCGCAGAGAGTGCGCAGGCGGATAAGTTCGTCAGCTCCTTCCCCAAGGGCTACGACACCATACTGGAGCAGGGCGGCATCAACGTCTCGGGCGGTCAGAAGCAGCGTCTCTGCATTGCCCGTGCGCTCCTGAAGAAGCCTAAGATCATCATTCTGGACGACTCCACCTCCGCCGTGGATACCGCCACCGAAGCCCAGATCCGCAAGGCGTTCCGCACCGATCTGACGGGCTCTACCAAGATCATCATCGCCCAGCGTATCGGCTCGGTAAAGGATGCCGATCAGATCGTGGTCATGGATGACGGCAGAATCACCGGCATCGGCACTCACGAAGAGCTGCTGGCAAGCAACACCGAATATCAGGAAATCTACTATTCTCAGATGGATAAGGAGGGGAAATAAGTATGTCCAGAAGTCTTGAAGAGCTGCAAAAGCAGTATAACTCCTCCTCTTCCCCCAAGGGTGCGGGCGGTCCCGGCCCCGGCAGAGGCCCGGGTGGCCCCGGAAAAGGTCGCGGCCACGGCAGAGGCCCCGGCGGAAAGCCCAAGAACGCCCGTCAGACCATCGGTAGACTGCTCTCCTATCTGAAGCCCCATTACGGCAAGCTGTGTCTGGTGCTGGGCTGTATGCTGATCTCCACCGTCACCGCTCTCATCGGCTCCTTTATGCTGATGCCTATCATCAACCACATTGCAGGCGTTGCCACCACCGCTAAGGACGGCGCGATGGCTGTGCTGGCTGACAAATTCATCACCTTCTGCACAGGCGGCATGATCGATCTGCTGGGCGGCACTCGACTGACCGAGGTGCTGATCTATCTGATCACCGCTCTGCTGATCCTGCTGTCCATCTATCTGATCGGCATTGCCACAACCTATCTGCAGGGTCGCCTGATGCTCCACATCACGCAGAATACGCTGGAGAAGATCCGCAACGATCTCTTTGAAAAGCTGCAGAAGCTCCCCGTCCGCTACTTCGACTCCCATCCTACGGGCGAGATCATGTCCCGATTCACCAACGACGTGGACAACATCGACATGATGCTCAACCACTCCCTGACCTCGCTGATCTCGGGCAGCGTGACCCTGATCGGTACCTTCATCTTCATGATCACCACCAACTGGGTGCTGACGCTGATCACCGTTGTCTTTATTCCCATCTTCGCCATCGGCGGAGCCGCTATCGCAAAGGCTTCCCGCAAGTATTACAGCGGACAGCAGTATGCGCTGGGTGCGGTGAACGGCTACATCGAAGAGACCGTATCGGGACAGAAGGTTGTAAAAGTCTTCAACCACGAGGACACCTGCGTGGACGAATTTGCCGCTCTCAACGGCGATTTGCGGGATAAGCAGTTCAAATCCCAGTTCTACGGCGGCATTATGGGTCCTATTATGGGCAATACCTCCCAGATCTCCTATGCCGTGACCATTGGCGTGGGCGGCATTATGATGTGCACCTCCGGCTTTACCCCCGGCGGTCTGACTGTTTTTGCTAACTACTCCCGACAGTTCTCCATGCCCATCAACCAGATCTCTCAGCAGATGACCGCGGTCTTCTCTGCCCTTGCGGGTGCGGAGCGCGTATTTGCGGTGATGGACGCCGATCCCGAGCCGGCCGATGCGCCCGATGCGGTGGATATGCCTCATATGAAGGGCGACGTGGTGCTGGAGAACGTCACCTTCGGCTACAATCCCGACAAGACCATTCTGAAAAATATCTCGCTCTACGCCCATCCCGGACAGAAGATCGCCTTCGTCGGCTCTACCGGTGCGGGTAAGACCACCGTCACCAATCTGCTCAACCGCTTCTACGACATCGAGGAAGGCAGAATCACCATCGACGGCGTGGACATCAAAAACATCAAGCGAGAGGTATTGCGCTCCAACATTGCGATGGTGCTGCAGGACACCCACCTCTTCACCGGCACGGTGATGGAAAACATCCGCTACGGCAGACCAGATGCCACCGACGAGGAGGTCGTTGCCGCTGCTAAAACTGCTTCGGCACACTCCTTTATTATGCGACTGTCCGACGGCTACCAGACCATGCTGGAGGGCGACGGTGCCAATCTGTCTCAAGGCCAGCGACAGCTTTTGAACATCGCCCGTGCGGCTATTTCGAAAGCACCCATTCTGGTACTGGACGAGGCGACCTCCTCGGTAGACACCCGCACCGAGCGGCACATCGAGCACGGTCTGGCGCGGCTGATGAAGGATCGCACTACCTTCGTCATCGCCCACCGCCTTTCCACCGTCCGCAACGCCAACGCCATCATGGTGCTGGAGGCAGGCGAGATCATCGAGCGAGGCGACCACGACGACCTGCTGGCGCAAAAGGGACGCTACTACGAGCTCTACACCGGCAAGAAGGAGCTGGACTAAAGAATACGCCAAGGGGCGCCTAAAGGGGCTCTGCCCCTTGACCCCCGCCAAAGAAACTTTTTGAAAGAAAAGCAGTAATTCAGCTTTGCTGAATTACACAGGAGTTTGCCGCAGTTGCTTTGCAACTGCAACAAACATCCGATTCTTGGAATCTTCAAAAACTTTTCTAAAGGGAGGCAAATTCTTGCCTCCCTGTTTTTGTTCAGTTTTGGTTATTTCAAACAAAACGTTCCACTGCATTTCTCTGTTTCATACAATAAATTCGACAATATTCTGTGTTGACAAAAACTTTTTCTTGTGATATACTGTGATTGAAAGAAGCTTAATATAGAAAGGAATAAGACCGATGGGCAGATAAGGCTGTGAATACGGAATATTGACCAGACAATATTAGACGAATAAGGTGGGATTTCCTATGAAAAAGTTTGGTTCTATTCTATTGACCCTTGCAGTTTTATTGACCCTTTGTGCCGGTGCGTTGCCGGTGTATGGAGCAACGATATCTATTTCCGCCCATCGCACCGTTTTAGTGGTAGGTCAGGAGACGTCAATAACAGTAAATTTCTTAACTGAAGACCCGTTAACTTATATACTTACAAGCAGTGACGAGAGCGTTGTCGCCGTTAACGACGATAATCACCAAGTCGTATATGCTGTTTCGAAAGGCACAGCAGTGATTACCGCTAAAGCACTTGATCCGGACACTAACAGAACCATTTCTGCTTCGGTGACAATTAAGGTGCGCACCCCTACAGGGCTTCTTGATGATAACGATTATTACATTATGAATTGCGGTACAGGAAAGCTGTTATCGTTGGCAAACTCCAACGATGCCAACAACGTTAGCTTAATCGGTCAAGATCGAAACGACGATACAATCGCTCAATGGACATTGGATATTGCAACCGATTCTCAAGGATACCATACCGGAGTAACGCAACTAATCAGCGCAAACAGTTCTGCTAACCGCAGAGCTTATGTATCGGGAACCAATTTGGTTTTATACAACGTTTCCAGTGCACGAACCAAATTTGCTGTTCATCGAATCGAATCAGGTACTAATCAAGGCAAGTATGCCATTCGCTACGGAACCCAATACGTAGCAATGAATTCGTCCGGAACGGTATATCTGACTTCGTCATCCAGTGCCAACATTTATTGGTGTTTTATGGATGCACATAAAGGGTATGCTGACATGTACGGCTTTTATGTTCCGGATTCACATCCGGATGCAGTTGATTCGACCGTTAATTTGAGTTTGTTTGCCTCAGCATTTAATGCACTCGGTTACGTCGCAGACGGATGGGAAAACGAAACTGCTGCATACGCGTACGAACTGCTTCCTGATGACGAAATATGTATTATCAATTCACACGCAAATACCGGGATTATATACTTTTTCGGAGATAACGGTATCGATAATGGAGCTATCGCAGTTCACTCAATTGTTGCCAGTGATCATTTGGCGACATCCGATCAATTTATTCAATTTCTTAATATATCCGGAAGACCACCGGAAAATGCGTTAGCATCATCACGGCTAATTATGTATATGGGCTGTTTAACCGGAGTGGATCACACCCACGATTTTGTAGACTACATTAAGACGTACAATCTTGTAAATGCAACTTTTGATAAAGGGGCGCATTGTGTTATCGGTTTAACGAAATCGGTAAACGAGCGCGGCGTGAACGATTGGCTTACACAATTTATCAATGCTATTCGTTCAGGCCAAACGATCAAGAATGCAATTAATACGGCGAATAATAACACCAATACTCTTAAAATTAAGAATGACGACGGTACCGAAACAGCGGTTGATACAATGCCCTTGAAAACAGTCGGCGATACCGACCAATATCTGAACTAAGGAGAGATTTGTATGAAGAAAATTGCAAGTATTCTGTTTATAATTATTTTCATATGGACAACAGGTTGTGCAGATGCATCTACTAAAGAAGCATCCATTGAATATAGTATTTATTTGGGCGGTTCAGATTTAGCAGGTATAACCGCAGATGAAACAAAATCCAGCATTTTGAAAGTTGCAGGAAACATAAGGGGATTGCCTGCTGATTGTGATTTTTCATTCGTTCACAATTTTGCTCCTGACAATATCAATGCTCCACAATCAAAATCCTTTACAATAAACGGGAAGTCATATCAACTCAGTTACGTGCGCTCCACTGAATCTTCACTGGCTAATAGTAGCAATGAAGCATTAAAAAAATACGGCAGGTTAGACGTATATAGTACCTCTGATTTTGACTTTGAGTTTTCTCAGGATTCCGGCGAATTCCGTTTTTACGGTGATTATGAAACAGATTATTTGGCAGAAGGAAATTTCACGGCCGAAGAGGCGATCGCCGCATCCCAAAGCGTGTTAACCGAACTATTTGGTGCGAAATGTTTCGAGTATTACGACACTCCGCCTACAGTATCCAATTCCGTTACGCAAACTTCCAATATTTTTGTTGTCACTTACAGAAAATATATTGAAGGATACCGCACACGCGACTTCATTCAACTGCGGTATAACAAGCAGGGTGTGTTAGTATGTATTAACGCAAAGAGCTACGGAATAATGGAATCAGTAATCGATCGATATAGCGCAACGCAGTTCCAATCAGCTGAAAAGTTTATTACCGATTATCTCGATTCTATTTCCTGTGACTACGATCGAGATTCCATCACTTTAGAAATCAACTCCAATGGAGAGTGCTATTTTGAATTATATGGAACCTATAGTATCGGTGATGAGTATCGCATGAGAGCTTTCTATGTGAACGTAGATTAACTTTTTTCATCCCCTCCCCGCGCGGGAGGGGATGTTCT
Source organism: Clostridia bacterium (assembly GCA_017453085.1). Taxonomy (GTDB): domain Bacteria; phylum Bacillota; class Clostridia; order Oscillospirales; family CAG-272; genus CAKSQF01. The sequence goes on along the minus strand of JAFTKV010000068.1, from coordinate 12,425 downwards.
TTTTCCCTTTCCAATTTTTACTTTTCCCGTCCCTTGTATGACCCCGCCTCTGCCACGGCAATACTATCCACACGAAAGTTCAGATAAGGGTGGATGTCAAAAGTGGCGTATCAATCGTTCAAATACTACAACAAAGTGGATCTGTGCGGGATCAATACCTCCAAGCTGAAGACCCTCACGGCAGAGGAGATGAAGGTCCTGTTGAAGGCAGCTCACGACGGCGACGAGGAGGCGCGGAGCACCCTCATTGACGGCAACCTGCGGCTGGTGCTCTCCATCGTTCAACGATTCCAGAGCCGTGGCGAGAACCCCGACGATCTCTTTCAGGTGGGCTGCATCGGGCTGATCAAGGCGGTAGATAACTTCAATGTGGAGATGGACGTGAAGTTCTCCACCTACGCCGTTCCAATGATTATTGGCGAGGTGCGACGCTATCTGCGAGATAACAACGCCGTCCGTGTCAGCCGCAGCCTGCGGGATCTTGCCTACAAGGCACTCAGCGCACGGGAAACGCTCTCCCGCACGATGGCAAGGGAGCCCAGTGTGGAGGAAATTGTGGCGGCTCTGGCCAAGGAAGGGCTGGAGCACACCAAGGAAGAGGTGGTAACGGCACTGGAGGCCATCGTGGAGCCCATCTCCCTGTACGAGCCGGTGTACACCGACGGAAACTCCGATTCTTTGTACGTGATGGATCAGATCAGCGATCCCTCCTGCAGCGACGAGGTTTGGGTAGAGAGCATCGCACTCAAAGAGGCACTGGAGCATCTGTCGGGCAGAGAAAAAATGATCATCAGCCTGCGCTTTTTCAAGGGCAAGACCCAAATGGAGATCGCCTCCGCCATCGGTATCTCCCAGGCGCAGGTCTCCCGACTGGAAAAGGGTGCACTGGAGCGAATCCGAAAGGAATTATGATCCAAACACGGAAGATTAGACGATCTTCCGTCAAAGTGCAGACAAAAGCGTTTCAAGAACTGGAGGAAGGGGAAAACCATCTCAAACGCCGAATGTTTTATGTAGTTCGCCAACGGCGAACTACCAGAGTTGCGCAAAGCGCAACTCTAACCCCTATCCCCTCCAGACCTCCTACCCCTTTCCTTGGCTGGTGCCAGCGGAAGGGGTAGACTTTGTCTTCAGTCTGACGGAAGATCAGACGATCTTCCATGTTTTAGTGTATGAAAAAACTCGCCAAAATTAACAGTTTGTTCAATTGTTCCGTAGAATTTGTGATAAAATAATAGTAACGATTGCTCTACCGGAGGTAAACGTGAAATCACGGAATCAATTATACATATTTGTCGGCGTATGGCTGGTGGTTTTCCTGCTCTGTAGCATCCTGTCTGCCGTCGCTTATTCCACCGATAACGCCGCACCCGATCCTTCTGTGCCTGCTGCAACCGATCAGGGCGGCAATCAGAATGCCGAGGCCGGTGACAAGGCTCCTGCCACCACTACCGATCCGTCCACCGGAGGCGACGAAGAGGTGGACGTAAAGCCCGGCTCTCCCTACGACTCGCTGACCTATTCTGCCGCCAACGCCCAGTATCTCATCTACGTGGATGCGGGACACGGCTGGTACGATAACGGCTCCTCCGTCCGCCTCACCGCTGACGGCGAGTACGTGTTCGAGGAAACCGACGAGAACGGCAACAAGTCTTACGTCACCGAAAGCGGAAAGGCCGTCACTGCGGAGGATTTTGAATACGTTTACGAGAAGAATATCAACTTTGAGCTGTCCAAAAAGCTGAAAAATGCGCTGGAAAAGATGGGCTACACCGTTGGAGAGACCCGCCCCGGCGACAACGATGCAGACTGCCCCGTTGAGCTGATCGGCGGCATCTTCAAGGCTCAGCGTCGCACCGCCTACGTAAACTCCAAGGGAGCTAACTATCTGGTCAGTCTGCACTGCAATACCTTTGGCAACACCGAGGTCAACGGTACCCGCCTGTTCTACTATCAGACCAAGGATCTCAGCAAAAAGCTGGCACAGAATCTGCAGCAATCGCTGCTGAGCGAAATGGGTATGGAGGCACCGTTGTACACCGATAACCTGGCCATCACCCGCGAGAGTGCTATGCCCTCCGTACTGATCGAGACCGCTTTCATCACCAATCACGACGATCTGAACAACCTGCTGGATCCCGATTGGCAGGATCGCTTCGTCTGCGCCATCGCCAAGGGAATCGACGCCGACCTGCACCAAGGCGACGCACAATGACCATGGAACAACAGAGAACCATCACCTCCGCCGAGAGCAGCCCTCAGGCGGAGGTGAAATTGCAAGAAGAGTCCATCCTGTCGCCGCAGCTGCGCTTTGCCAAGGCGATCTCCAAGGTGGAGGCGGATCGCCTGCGAGAGGGCATCGGTACGCTGGGCGAAAAGACCCTCCACGCGGTGCTCAAGCACTTCTACCAGCCCGACGTCTCCTGTCACGAGCAAAAGATCGGCTCCTATTTCGCCGACATTGCCAAGGATAGAGAGATCATCGAGATCCAGACCCGAGGACTCCATCTGCTGAAAAAGAAGCTCACCGCCTTCCTGCAGCAGGGCTATCAGGTCACGGTGGTGCATCCCGTCCCCCGCACCCGCTGGATTTACTGGATCGACAGCGAGGGCACTCTCTCCGACCGACGGAAGTCGCCCAAGACGGGACGGCCTCATTCCGCCGCCGCCGAGCTGGCATCGCTGGATGCGTTGGTGGGAACGCCCGGGCTGACCTTTATCGTCCTTCTGCTGGACGTGGAGGATTTCCGCAATCTGGACGGCTGGGGCAGAGACGGCAAACAGGGCTCTACCCGATTCGAGCGGATGCCCGTGGCGTATGCGGAGGAGATCCGCCTCTCTACCCCCGAGGATTGGCGCGCGATCCTCCCCGTCGGACTTCCCTCCCCCTTCACCGCCGCCGAGTTCAACAAAAAGGGCGGTTATCCCTCCCGCGGCGGCTATTACGCCTTAAAGCTCTTCGAGAAGCTGGGGCTGATCCGACGCGCCGGAACCAAGGGCAAGGCCTTCCTCTACGAGCTGATTCCCTGAAAAAAGCTCCCTGTTCATGACGGGGAGCTTTCATTTCGAAATTTTTGTCAATACTATTGACATTTTGGCAGGCGTATGGTAAAATTGATTTACAACCAATGAAAGCGAGAACCGTTATGACCCTGGGACAAAAAATCCGCTCCCTCCGCAAGGAACGCGGTCTGACCCAAGCTGCCCTTTGCGGCGAGCACATGACCCGCAATATGCTCAGTCAGATCGAAAACGACGTTGCCACGCCCTCTCTGCAGACCGTCTGCTTTTTGGCCAAGCAGCTGACGGTGCCGGTGGGCTACCTGTTGGACGACGGCGCAGACGCGCTGGTATACCGCAAGGCGGGGCTGATCGATCAGATCCGCGCTCACTACGCCTCCGGACGATGGCAGGACTGCATCGACGACTGCAAGCAGCTCAGCGATTTCGATGACGAGTTGGCTCTCCTTCTTGCCGACTGCTATCTGCAGGAGGGGCTTACCGCCTTTTACAAGGGACATCTGGAGAGTGCCGCCCATCTGATCGACACCTGCCTGCGCTTCACCGCCCGCACCTGCTATCCCAAGGATGCCATTCGGGAGCGTGCCGATGCCCTGCTGACCATCATCCGCTCGCTGCGCGACGGACTGACCGACGATCCCTCTCTCTGTGTGGCCGCAAGCCGTGCCGACTACGGAGAGGAGTACCTCTATCACACCCTTCTACAGCTGATCGATCGAGGCAAGTCAGATCTGGCCGCCCAGCTGTTCGACAGCGTTCGCCTGACCTCTCCCCGCTACCGCAAGCACATCAACGCCCGTCTGGCACAAGCGGCGTACAACCATCAGCGTGCCGCCTCTTTGCTGCGGGAGGTGCTGGAAGAATCTGCCTCCAATGCGGATGCGCGCTTCCTTTTGCGGCTTTACGCTGATCTGGAAAACTGCGCCAAGGCCGTCTCCGATTACGAGGGAGCCTATCACGCCGCTGTCGCCAAAAACGAGCTGATCGCAAAATTTCACCTATAAGCCCAACCCATCGGACGGATCACCGCTCGATGGGTTGATATTTTTCCGCATTTTGCGCATACTGGATGTAAATCTCTGCCTAAGGAGCATCCGTATGCAAAACCGTTTGCCCTCTACAAGGGAGCGATCCCGCCTGTTCCTCTTTGCCGAGGCGGTGCTTCGCCCTCTTCTCTTCCCACTGCTGATCGGCACGCTGATCGAATCGGTCATCGCCGTATCGGTGACCTGCGGATGGCTGTCCGTCTCCGATCCGCTTTATGCGATCCTGTTTGCCGCAGGCAACGCCGCCTTCTACTATCTCCCCCTGCTGCTGGCAGACTCCCTGGCTCAAACGATCGGTAGCAGTCGTTGGGTGGCACTGCTGGTGGGGGCGATCCTCCTCCACCCATCGCTGACGGCGTGGCTTGCAAAGAGGGGGACGGTCTATCCCGGGACAGTGCTACCAATGCTGGTGGCAGTCCCTTTGCTGGGATGGATCGAGAAACATAGCCATCACTTTCTGCCTGCAAGGCTGCAAAAGCTTTTGTGGCCGCCCATCGCCATTGCGGCGGTGCTTTCCGTGATCCTTTGCATTGTAGACCCGATCTGCACCTATGGGGAGAATCTGTTTGCCAGCGGAATCCTTCTGCTGCAGGATTATGCCGATTGGGCGGCTGCCACGGTGCTCTCCTTCGTCACCCCCGTAACGCTGCTCTTCAGCGAGCCTCATCTGCCCGCATCCGCAGAGGATCCTCACCTGTGGCTGCTTGCCCGTTTTTCGGCAGGCGGTGCCTTGTTCGGTACGCTGATCGCCTGTCTGATGTGTTTGCGGGGACGACACGCCCATCCCGGTGCCGCAGGTGCGGGCATCGGTACGCTGTTTGGACTCCCCCGAGAGGCGGCGTTCGGCATATTGCTCTTCGGAAAACGGGCATTGCTCTGCGCATCGGTGGCCTCTGCGACAGGCGGACTGTACGGCCGAATAATCGGTCTGTATTTTGACGTCGATAGGGGTGCGCCATCCCTCTTCTCGCTGGTGGCCGCTTCTCTGGGCATCCATCCTTCCGGGGATGCACCGCTTTCGGCAGGAGTCATTCGACGGGCGATCCTGCTGTTTTTACTCACTGCATCGGTAGGCTGCCTGCTGACAGCTCTGCGCATCCCGCACCGCCCAAAGGTCGCTCCCGTGGTCACCTCCCCTCGCCCCACTTTGGCGAACGCATCGCTGACGGTTTACAGCCCCATGAGCGGACGGGTGATACCTCTGACCGCAATGGAGGATCCTGCCTTTTCCGCAGGGGTCATGGGACAGGGGTGCGCTATCCTGCCCACCTTCGGCAAGGTCTACGCTCCATCGGATGGCGTGGTCACGTCGGTGGCGGCGGCGGGCAACGGACTCACCTTCGAATGCGAGGACGGCATACAGCTGTTGCTGCAGATCGGCTCCGACCGCGGGACTCCCCCAAACGACTGCTTTGCTCCCTGCTGTCGGGCAGGTGATCGGGTCCGAAAGGGCGATCTGCTCCTGTCCTTCGATCCGGATGCCCTGCGGCGGTCGGGGATCGATCCCACCTCCCCGCTGCTGATCGTCAACGCAGAGCGTTACGGCGAGCTGTCGCTGACCTGCGAAGGTCGCGTCACGGCGGGTGACCGTCTGCTGACGTTGACCGCAGGAGAATAAAAACGCTTGACAAATGCATCTTTATATGATATACTGAAAAAAACAACAAAAGGATGTGACCCGATGAATAACTCCCGCAAGTGGATTCTCCGCCGCTGTTTGCCGATCCTTCTGCTCCTGCTGGCCCTGCTTTCCGGCTGTTCCGGTGAAAAAGAGGTCACCTTCCATGATCTGTCCATCACGCTTCCCGCAGGATTCAGCCGAGATCTGAGTGACGAAGACCCCGAAATCGATTACTACACCTCGGTCTCCCGCGTGCAGGTAAGGCTGCAGCGGATGACCTATCTCTCCCTGATCGAGCAGCATGTCCCTACCCCTGAGGAGATCACCGCAGAGCAGCTTCGGCAGATGATCATCCAATCCGATGGCTACGAAGCCACCCTTTGTGAGGTAAGCGGTGCTCCCGCCTTCGTCTACGAATTCGAGGGAGTAAGCGGCGCAGATCCAAGCCTTGGCAGCGAGATGTACAAGGCGCTGTGCTGCGTATACAAGAGCGAGGACGCCCTGTGGCTGGTGGAATTCAGCGTTCCCGTTGCCCATTACGAGCAGTGGGAAGCGGATTTTCACGAATGGGCCAAGACCGTCCGCATTGCTGAATCCGACGCCGATTGAGTATGGGCAATATGAACGAATCGGAGTGCGAAATTTTGTTGATTTCGCCCTCCGATTTTTCTTGATTTCCGTCAAAAAAATGGTATAATAATATGGTAAGGTCTAACATTGCCTTTTGGAAAGGAACGATTATGCAACAGGGTTTCGATAATCATAAATATCTGACGATGCAATCCGAGTGCATCCGCGAGCGCATCGGTCAGTTTGGCGGCAAGCTCTATCTGGAGCTGGGCGGCAAGCTGTTTGACGACTATCACGCCTCCCGCGTGCTCCCCGGCTTCGAGCCGGACAGCAAGATCCGTATGCTCTCTCAGCTGCGGGACGAGCTGGAGGTGGTCATCTCCATCAACGCCGGCGACATCGAGAAGAACAAAAAGCGGGGCGATCTGGGCATCACCTACGACGACGAGGTGCTCCGCCTCACCGACGCCTTCCGCGCCCTGGGAATGATGGTGGGCAGCGTCTGCATCACCCGCTACACCGGTCAGCCCGGCGTGGACGTCTTCATCCGCCGCCTGCAAAGTCTGGGCATCAAAAGCTATAAGCACTACTCCATCGACGGCTATCCCTACGACGTGAAAAAGATCGTCAGCGAGGATGGCTTTGGTAAAAACGAATACATCGAGACTTCCCGTCCGCTGGTACTGGTCACCGCTCCCGGCCCCGGCAGCGGTAAGATGGCAACCTGCCTGTCCCAGCTCTATCACGAAAACAAGCGGGGCGTGAAGGCGGGCTACGCCAAGTTTGAGACCTTCCCCGTATGGAATCTTCCCTTAAAGCACCCCGTGAACGTTGCCTACGAGGCGGCCACCGCCGATCTGGACGACGTGAACATGATCGATCCCTTCCATCTGGAGGCGTACGGTAAGACCGCCGTCAACTACAACCGGGACATCGACACCTTCCCTGTACTGAAGGCGATGATGGAGCGGATCCTGGGCAGCTCCCCCTATCAATCCCCCACCGATATGGGCGTCAACGTGGTAGGCTCCTGCATCATCGATCAGGATGTGGTCTGCGCAGCCTCCCGCCTGGAGATCCTGCGCCGCTACTATCAGGCACAGGTGGCCATCCGTCAGGGCGAAGCCGCCGAGACGCAGAAGGAAAAGCTGGAGCTTCTGATGCAGCAGACCGGCGTATCCGAGTCGCTCTGCCCTGCCATCGATGCGGCTCTGCAAAAGTCCGCCGCAACCGGTGCTCCCGCCGCCGCAATGGTGCTCCCCGACGGCCGCGTGGTCACGGGAAAGACCAGCCCTCTGCTGGGTCCCTCCGCTGCGCTGCTGCTGAACGGTCTGAAGGCACTGGCCGGCATCGACAAGGAGGTTGATCTGATCAGCCGTGAGACGCTGGAGCCCATCTGCCGTCTGAAGATCGAGAATCTGAAGAACCACAATCCCCGCCTCCATTCCGACGAGGTGCTGATCGCCCTCTCCATCAGCTCGGCCACCGATCCCGTCGCCGCAAGTGCGCTGGCGCAGCTGTCCAATCTGCGGGGCTGTGACGCACACTTTACGGTGATCCTCTCCTCCGTGGACGAGAAGACCTACAAGAAGCTGGGCATCAACGTCACCAGCCAGCCCAAATATCAGGTGCGCAAGCTCTATCATGGGTGAAGTAGCTACACCAAAGGACCCTTCTTGTAAGAAGTGTCCCTTGGAATCCCCCAAGAACTTTTATAAAAGCCGTGGCAAGTACTTGCCACGGCACTTTTTATGAAAAATCAAGCCCGACGAGGATTCGTCGGGCTATTTTGGATGGTTTTAGGATTGCAAACCTGATTCAGCTCAAGGGCAGCTCGCCGTCTACGTGTGCGGTGACGACCAGCCGCTTGCCGCCGGTGATGGCAAGTGCTTTCTCGATGGTCATTCCCTTGCAGGGGTAGAGATAGATCAGCTGATCCTCTCTGAGACCGTCGAAATAGAGCTGCAGATCCTCTGCCGCACGGTCGTGGAGCTGCACCGATTTCAGCTCGGGCATATTCCGGAAGGTGGGGATGTGCTGGGCGTGACTACCACAGAGATGGATCATACCGCCGTTTTCGTAGACACGCAGCACTTCGGCATCCAGATCGGCGATCATTTCCTCGTACAATCCTGCCGACACCAGCTGGGTGGTGCAGCCGCAGATCTGTCCGTAGCCGGGGGGCTGGGTACGCTCCCAGGACACTACCGGCTGGAGCTGACGCTGGGGGATGATCTCCCGGAAGGTCTGATGAAGCTTCACCAGCAGACGGTTGATGGTTAAAAGATCCTTGCGGGCGTTGTCGGGATCGTCCAGCATCTCCATCAGGATCTCCTGCCCGTAGAGGTTCACCGCAATGTTCAGTGCGCTGGCAATGGTAGGGAGTCCGAATATGGGGAACTCGCCTCCCACCTCTGCAAAGCGTTTGGCGGCACGCACCGACAGCTGGAAGGTTTCGTTGTGCTCCAGATCGGGGTACTCCAGCTCACCGATGGGGGTGGTGAGATAGTCGTTGTACCACTGTCCGTCTCTCCAGTAGACGTTGGCGCCCAAAATTCTGTCCACGTAGTGCACGCCGTAGATGCCGTACTCCACGCAAACGGGTCGGAATTTGGTATCGCAGAGGATGGCGTCGGCTTTGCCGTTTGCAATATCGGCAAGGCACTCGTCCACCCATTGTTCGGGCTCACGGTAGGGGTCGCTTCTGCCTGTCGACAGCACGCCGTCCACCACGAACACTCTCGGCTCGCTGTATCTGCCGTGGTATAAATCCTCCAGCGTAGAAAACCACTGATCGCGCTTGGCGATCAGATTTTTATCGTTCAAACGATCATTCATAACAATTGCACTCTCCTTGAATCAGTCTATAGGATCAAAGGGCACAAAAGGCGTTTGGAAGAAGCCCTCCTCCATAGGAATGGCAGGATCTCTCTGCCGTTTGATAATGTTCACCAGCATTTTTACGTCGCCGGGAGTATGATAGTGGGTGCCTTCCCGGAAATACCAGTAGAGATTGTCGGGGGCTCCCAAGAAATCGAAGACTTTTTGTGCGGCGATAGACGTCTGCCACGAGCCCACGGGATTGGACCACAGATCGCCTGCCGCCTCGGAGATGAAAAGCACGCGGGGTGCCACCATCGCTTTGAGGAAGTGGGCATCGAAGGGCAGATCTGCCTCTCGGTTGGCGTATTCGCCCAGATCGGGGCCCATCCAGAAGGGGAAGTTGCGCCACAGATCAGCCAGCGTTTCGGAACGCCATTCGCCCTGTCCGTCGCAGTAGCCCTTCATATGCACACGGTAGCATCCGCAGGCACCTGCACAGGTCTCGTTGGGATTGACCACTTTGGCACGGGTGTCTACCGCACCTGCCAGCGCGGCGGTCTTGCCGCCACGGGAGTGACCCGAGAAGGCGATGAGGGAGAGATCGAACAGCGGGCTCGCCTTATCCTTGCAGAGAATTTCCATCGCATCCACACAGCGGGAATAGCCCCACGCCCATGCGCCGATGGCACCGAAGGTATAGTCGGGATAGGCATCGTAAAGCTGCCCTTTTCCCCTGCCCTCGCCCATTATATCGTGAGCCAGCTCGGTGCGATCGAAGAACACCCACGCCACGCCCTCGTCGGTGGCGGCAGACAGATATTCTTTGTCCAGATGGTAGGGGAAGCAGAGGTCGCCGTCCACGATGGCGGGAACCTTCTGCGCTCTTGCCGGCAGTACCAGCTTCATCAGGAAGCTGACGGGATGCGCCTTCGTTCCGGTGTGGATGCGGTAGGAGTGGTTCTTCTCGCCCACGAAGAGGGTTTCCACCTCCAAAAACTCGGGAGCGGGAGGAAGAGTGCCGAATTGCAGCTCCACCGCCGTTTTGTACAGCTCCGCTCTACGGCGAGGCCAATCTGCGGGAGAGGCAACGGGCGTACCGTCCTCAAAGGTGAACAGATCGGGGAGCTTCCCCAAAACTTTGTAATCGGTAACGTGAAGCAGATTTTCGTGTACGGATTTCATCATTTCCTCCATAATCTATCTTTACTATCACGGTCGGTGTCAGACCGAATGGAACAGCTCCATAACCTTGCGTGTCTCTATGAGCTCAGCGTCACTCCAGCCGCATTCCAAGCTGATCCGCTCCACGGCGGGGCAGGACTTCAGCGCATCTGCCCAGCTGAGGAGCAGCCCTTCGTCCTCCATAGCAGGGGCTTTGCGATCGGCAGGACGTGCCAGATGGGCGTGCCACAAACGGTCGGCAGAATCGGGGAGAGAGGCAAGCGGATCGTTGTTTTTGGTGAGATGGTAGAAGTCCACGTTCACGCCCGTCGAAGGATGACCGGACAGCCGTGCCAGCTTGGCACCCTCTGCAACGGTGTGGATATAATTGCACTCGTTAAAGGAAAGCGGCTCAACGGCCACGCGCATACCGTACTGATCGGCAACCTCACCGCAGACTGCCAGTACACGGGCAAACTGCCGATCCACCGCCTCTTTGGTCATTTCGTCGGGGATTTTCCGCACCCAGCCGCTGCCGATCACCGCCATCTTGCCGCCCCAAGCCTTGGCTCGGGCAAATCCGTGGCGGGCGTAAGCCTCCACGGCTTTCAGCAGTTCGTCCTGATTGCCGTCGGGAGCGTAGATGGTAAATCCGCCCGGAAAAAAGCAGTTGTAAGCCTCAGCTGCAATGTCAAAGCGCTCCAGATAGGCCGATTTTTCCAAAAAAGCCGCCTCATCCAGCGCCGTCAGCCAGTTGAATGCCGGCTCGATATAGTCAAATCCCAGCTCGCACAGCAGAGGGAGCTTTTCAAGTGACGTGCATACGCCGATTTTCATGGGGGTACCTCCAGCGTTCGTTGTTAGAAGGGGGGCTTCTTTGAGCTCAGTATAGCATCCCCGAAAACAGATTGCAAGAGCGATCGGTCGCTTTCGGCAATTTCTACAAAAAATATGGCAGATTCACGAAATGAAAAAGGAATCTCCGTGGAGATTCCTTTTTCGATTTATTGCAATATTTGCTTCAAAATCTCCACACCCGCTTCGAGCTCCTCGTCGGAGATGTTCAGCGGAGGGAGCAGGCGGACGGTGTCGCTGCCTGCGGTGAGAATGAGCAGACCTGCCTCGGCGGCGGCTTTGAGATAATCGACGGGAGTGCCTTCTACTTGGAAGCCCAACATGAGTCCCTTGCCCCGCACGCCGGTAACGGCTTTGGGTTTGGCAGATAGAACGGCATTGCGGATCGCCTCGCCCTTGCGGACTACCTCGCTGAGGAAATCGGGGTTGAGCTTGTCCAGTACCACCAATGCGCCTGCGGCTGCTACGGGATTGCCGCCGAAGGTGGAGCCGTGCATACCCTTGCCCAGCGTATCGGCGCACTTTTCGCCGCAGAGGAAGGCACCGATGGGAAGTCCGCCGCCCAGACCTTTCGCCAGGGTCAGCACGTCGGGGAGAATGCCGGCAGACTGATAAGCAAACATCTTGCCGGTTCTGCCGATGCCGCACTGCACCTCGTCACAGATCAGGAGCAGGTCACGCTCGTCACAGAAGGAGCGGAGCGATTGCAGGTAGGCATCCTCCAGCGGATACACGCCTCCCTCGCCCATAATAGGCTCTACCATGATTGCACACACGTCGGGGGTATATGCCGCCTCCAGCGCAGCCATATTCCCTGCCTCCACGTAGGCAAAGCCCGTGGGGAAGGGGTAGAACCACTGGTGGAATTTCTCCTGACCGGTTGCCATCAGGGTGTTCATCGTTCGACCGTGGAAGGAGGATTTCAGCGTGAGGATAGTGCCTCTGCCCTCGCCGTATTTGTCAAACGAATACTTGCGGGCAACCTTGATGGCACCCTCGTTGGCCTCCGCACCCGAGTTGGCAAGGAACACACGGGAGAGTCCCGACAGCTCTGTGAGCTTTGCCGCCAGCTTTGCAGAAGATTCGGTATAGTAATAGTTGCAGACGTGCTGAGCTTTATGCAGCTGCTCTGTCACGGCGGCGATCCAATCCTCGTCGCACAGGCCGAGGGCGTTGACGCCGATGCCACTGGTGAAGTCGATATATTTCTTGCCGTCGGCATCGTACCAGGTCGCTCCCTTACCGTGGGAGACGGCCACGGGCAGTCTGCCGTAGGTCTGCATCATCGCAGACTGTTCCAGCGCAATGATTTCGTGGTTGGTCATAGT
>JAFTKV010000010.1 GCA_017453085.1 Clostridia bacterium | reverse complement strand
TGGAGTACAAGATGTATCTGGAGATTGCAGATCTTCTTCGCACCGAATATGCGCCTTTGGTGAAGGCGTATGCCGATTCTGTGGAGAATGTGTATATCCCCGATGGAAACCGAGAGCTGCTCTTCGCAACTCTGCTGACCTACAGTATTATGACGCAAAACCAAGCCTACGGCGAAGAGATTGATATATCCAAGTATATTATCCAGCCCACCGATGGCGGCAGTTATACTGCGTATGCCCAGCAGAATATGGTGCAGAGTGATCCTGAGTACACACCGACGCTGGAAAAAATGAGATACTACAACACCTGCGGACCTATGACTCGTGGAGGAGACAAATACGGTGATCGAGTGACTTCATGGTCTGTCGACTCTGATTTGGATACCCGTGAGGGATTTTGGCAGAACAACCGTATGGAGGATTACGAATATCTGTACGAATTCCTCTGTGGAAAGCTTCCAAAAGGCGAAGAAAACGCCGTAAAGTATCAGCGTCTCTATGAGCGCAAATTCCTTGGTGACAATGACGAGGTGCAGGTCATCGTAGCAGAGAATGATGCGCTGAACGATCTGCCTAAGTTCCCCGATGCGCTCAAGGCGAAGTTGGCAACCTATGCAGGCAGGGCGTACGAGCTGGTCAAGGATAGCTATCCCCCACAGATGCAGGATCTTATACGTGACCAGAGCCGCTATGTGCTTCTTCCTCGGATGCCTATGGCGATCATCGACAGTATGATCACAGATGGCACGCTCCCGAATTTCACCGATGCACAGCGCACTGCACTCAACCTCATCGTCTTCTCGGATAAATTGCCTGAATAATCTATACAAAAAAGAACGCCGCAAGTATTTGCGGCGTTTTTATAAAGTTTTCGGAGTCCAGAACCCTTTTACAAAAGGGTTCTGGTGGGGTATGGGGCAAAGCCCCATATATGTTTATTCAATTATTCCGATAATAGTTCATCAGACAGCCGTCCAGGAGGATCTGGCGGTCGCCGGCGGGGAGGGCTTCCAGCAGGAAGGTGAAGGGGGTAGCCACGCCGTCGTGGATGACGTAGGCGGGGACTTCCACCGCATCGGAAGCGAGGATCTCACGGATGTTCGGGATGAAGATGTAATCGTCCACCGCAACGGGGAGATCGCCCTTGTAGGTCAGGGGGAGCATACCCCAGTTGATCAGATTGGAGCGGTAGCGTTTGGTGGCGTACTCGCGGGCGATGTTGGCAAGTCCGCCCAGCACACGCTGGCAGGAAGCCGCCTGCTCACGGGCAGAGCCGTCGCCGGGTTTCAGGGCGCAGACCACAGAGCCAAGCATAATGGAATCGGCGGGAGCGTCGCTGACGGTGGCAACTGCATTGTAAACCTCGTCCAAATCTGCAATGTGACCGCCGGAAAGACGCTCAGCCTCGGCGGCACGCACTGCCTTTGCCTTGCCTACGTAAGCGGGATCCTTTCGGGAAAGGGCGAAGGAAGACAGCTTTTCGGGGTTGGAGCGGTAGGAGGAGGTGTCACCGGAGGGGATCAGCTCGTCGGTGGTAGTCACGGGATCGTTGATGATGGTGACCGCTTTCAGAAGCAGATTGTCTGCGGGAGCGTTCATTTTCGGCCAATCGGCGATGTTGGGGCCGAAGACCAGCTCGGTCTCGGGCTTTGCCTTGCCGTAGCCATTGTAAACACGGTTATCGTAAACCGTCTTGTCGAAGTGGTAGCAGGGAGTGGTGTAGGATACGTTCAGCTCGGTGGCGGGAGTCAGCACACCGCCGTTGGCCGCAGTAGCGGCGATGGAACGGGAGTCCATCAGGGCAACTGCGGCGATCTGGTTGTCGCCGGGCTTGGAGCCTTCCCGGTTGGGGAAGTTACGGGTGGAATGACGGATAGACAGACCGCCGTTGGCAGGAACGTCGCCTGCGCCGAAGCAAGGACCGCAGAATGCCGAGCGGAGGGTCGCACCTGCCGAGATCAGATCGGCGGCAGCACCTGCACGGATCAGCTCCAGCATTACGGGCTGAGAGGCGGGGTAAACCGACAGAGAGAATCTGCCTGCGCCGGTGGATGCACCGCGGAGGATGTCAGCGGCAGCAATGAGATTGTCAAAAGTACCGCCTGCGCAGCCTGCGATGACGCCCTGATCCACGTAGAACTTGCCGTCTACGAACTTGGACTGCAGATTCAGCCGTCCCTCGGGGATACCCAGCTGATTTACCGCATCTGCCTCGCACTTAGCCAGCAGTTCGGGCGCGTTTTTCAAAAATTCCTTGATGGTGTAGGCGTTGGAGGGGTGGAAGGGGAGGGCGATCATAGGCTCAACCTTGTCAAGGTCGATCTCTACCATGCCGTCGTAGTAGGCGGGGGAGGCGGGGGAGAGCTTCTTATAATCCCCTGCACGGCCGTGGAGGGCAAGATATGCCTCGGTCTGCTCATCAGTCTCCCAGATAGAGGAGAGACAGGTAGTCTCGGTGGTCATCACGTCGATGCCGTTGCGGTATTCCATAGGCAGGTTGTGCACGCCCTCACCGATGAACTCCAGCACCTTGTTCTTCACGAAGCCGGAGGTGAACACCGCACCGATTAGCGCAATGGCAACGTCCTGCGGGCCAACGCCCACTTTGGGCTTGCCGGAGAGCTTGACAGCAATGACTTCGGGATAAGCGATGTCGTAGGTTCTACCCAACAGCTGCTTCACCAGCTCGGGACCGCCCTCACCGATGGCCATGGTACCGATGGCACCGTATCGGGTGTGGGAGTCAGAGCCCAGCAGCATCTTGCCGCAGCCTGCGAAGGACTCACGCATATAGGAATGGATGACTGCCTGATGAGGAGGCACGAAGATGCCGCCGTACTTTTCTGCCGCAGAGAGGCCAAACATGTGGTCATCCTCGTTGATGGTGCCGCCAACGGCGCACAGGGAGTTGTGGCAGTTGGTGAGGACGTAAGGCAGAGGGAACTCCTTTAGACCGGATGCGCGGGCGGTCTGGATAATGCCTACGTAGGTAATGTCGTGGGATGCCATGGCATCGAATTTGATCTTCAGTTTATCGTCGCTTCCCGAGGTGTTGTGGGAGGTGAGGATAGAGTACGCCATAGTGTTCTTCTTGGCGTCGGAGACGGAAAGATGAGATCTGTCCGAGACGGTGCCGTTTTCATAGAAAACGCCGGTTTTAGTAAGCTTGATCATATATTTTTGCTCCTTTGAGGGATTTTCCGAAAATACTTTTCTATTATAGCACAGAATCCCGTAGATTGCAAGATATTTTTTTGCATACTTGACAGAATACGGGAAATATGATACAATAAAACTAACGAACTATCACTTGCCGCCGATAAAAGGTCGGGGCTCAAGGAGGATTCTATGATCAAAGTTACCATCTTCAACGAATTTGTTCACGAAAAGTACGACGAGAACGTGAAGAAGATTTATCCCAACGGTATGCACGTTGCGATTGCCGATTTTCTGCGTTCCGATGAGATTTCCGTGCGCACCGTAACCCTGGACGATCCCGAATGCGGTCTGACCCAGGACGTGCTGGAAGATACCGATGTTCTCATCTGGTGGGGACACGTTGCCCACGACAGAGTGCCCGACGAGGTAGCTCGCCGTGTTCAGGAGAGCGTGCTCAAGGGTATGGGATTCGTTGTGCTTCACTCCGGTCACCATTCCAAGCCCTTCCGCTATTTGATGGGCACCACCTGCAACGTCAACTGGCGTGAGGACGGCGATTTCTGCCGTCTGTGGATCTGCGATCCCTCTCACCCTATCGTAGCGGGGCTCGACCGCTATATCGAAGTTCCCCATGAAGAAATGTACACCGAGCCCTTCGGTATTCCCGAACCCGATAAGCTTCTGATGATCGGTTGGTACGACAGCGGCGAGGTCTTCCGCTCCGGCTGTATCTATCAGCGCGGCCACGGCAAGATCTTTTACTTCCAGCCCGGCCACGAGACCTACCCCACCTACTATATCCCCGACGTGCAGACTGTCATCCGCAACGCCGTGAAATGGGCGGCTCCCACCTACCGTACCCCCGACCTCCCCTGTCCTTGGGTGCCTCGCATTACTCCGAAGGAAGGCTGAGGCTAAGGGGAACCCCTTCTTGAAAGAAGAGGTTCCCCTTAGTTCGGCTTCGCCGAACTAACCCTTCCCCAAGAACTTTTCATAAAGCCCCGCAAATTCTTGCGGGGCAGAGGAAGTTTTGGGAAAGATTGGTATATACTATCATTACCTGCCGTGCCGAATAGGCACGGCTTTACAGAAGTTTTGGAAGGGGTTTGGGAATCCGGATGTTTGCTGAAGGCAAACTCCGCGTAATTCGGCAGAGCCGAATTACTACTTTTCGTCAAAAGGTTCCCCCAAGATAAAAAATGCTCAAAAAGTTTTTTGGTCTGACGGTTGGGTCGCTGATCTATT
>JAFTKV010000067.1 GCA_017453085.1 Clostridia bacterium | reverse complement strand
CGATAGCAGGCTCGGTAGTGGTACCGGATTTGGAAATGACGTTAACGCAAATATCCTTTCCTTCACAGATCTGCAGAAGCTCTGCCATATGAGAAGCGGAAATATCATTGCCTACGAAATAGATTTTGGGAGTATCCTTGCACAGATCATTATAGGAAGAGCTGGTGCAGAACTCAATTGCGGCGCGAGCGCCCAGATAAGAGCCGCCGATACCGATGACGATAAACACGTCACAGGATTTTTGAATCTTCTTAGCAGCCGAAACAATACGGGCTGCCTCTTCTTTGTCATAGTTTACAGGCAGATCAAGCCAACCCAGGAAATCGTTTCCTGCGCCGGTACGAGATGTCAGCAATTCATGTGCTGCTTTGACCTCAGGGGCAATGGCAGACAGATCCTCTGCGCTAACAAAGGAGCCCAAATATTTATCATTGAGTTTTAGGGTCATATTAACCTCCGCAATTTGTAATAATATACCTATATCATACTACAAATTGCCATTTTTTGCAATAGGAAAATTCAGATTTGTAAATATTTTTTTAGAAGACGAAGAAGCAAACTGCCAAACGTATTCTTTTCCACCGATGCATTTGCACAAATCGGAGCTTCTTTCACTACTTTTCCGTCGATCTTACAGATCATCTTTCCTACCGGATCGCCTTTCTTCACCGGAGCATCGACCGATTCGTCCAGTTCAATTACGGTCTCCAGCTTTTCTGCGTTCTTTTTGGCAACGATCAGATCGAAGGAATCATAATCTACCGAAACATAACTTTGCTTTCCTCGGCTGACCGGAATCACAAGCTTTTCCCGATTGCAAACGGAAATTCTCGTATAGCCAGCAAATCCCCAACTCAACAGCTGCTTAGCGGTCTCGTTTCTGCCGTCTCGGGTAGAAGAGCCCATCACTACCGCGATCAGCTGCATACCGTCCCGTTTGGCTGCAGCAGAAATGCAGAATCCTGCCTTGGAGGTTGAACCGGTCTTGAGCCCATTGGCGCCGGGATAAAAACGAATCAAACGATTGGTATTGGTCAGCACAAACTCGCCGTTTCTGATGCTATCCTGCCATACGGTAGTGTACTTGAGGATCGTGGTATGCTTCATCAGCTGTGCGGACATAATAGCAATGTCTCTTGCAGAGATAACGTGATTATCGGTGGTATCGTCCAAACCATTCGTATTTTCAAAATTTGTATTCTTCATCCCCAGCTCTTTGGCGCGGGCATTCATCTGTGCAACGAACGCTTCCTCGCTGCCTGCAATCAGCTCCGCAAGAGCCAACGCCGCATCGTTTGCAGAGGCGATGACCACACATTTGATCATTTCCTCTACCGAAAGCTGCTCACCGACCTCCAGATAGACCTGCGATCCGCCCATGGAAGCTGCTGCATCACTGACGGTCACGGGATCGGTCAGCTTGATCTCGCCGCGCTCCACCGCCTCCATCACCAAAAGCAACGTCATGATCTTGGTTACCGATGCGGGTGGGAGCGGTTCATCCGCATTGTCCTCGTACAACACCATTCCGGTGGATGCTTCGATCAGAATCAGGCTTTTGGCATCGCTATCGAACAGCGGTTCTGCCGAAACAGTTTGATCGCTGTCTTCCGTTTCCGGCAACTCCGGATCAGATGCAGACAGCAAAAAGGTTGGACATATCAAAATCATCGCCAAAATAACGGAAATCAATCGGATCAAGCGTTTCTTATTCATGGTTTCTCCCCCAATATTTTTCTTGATTAAACCTATGCAGCTGCAACACATACTATGCCTGCAGGAAAATGAAAAACAGCCTGCGACAGAAATCTGTCACAGACTGTTTCGTATTCTTATGAGAAGTATGCGTCACATCTCTCCTGCATTATCCAGAAGCTCCAAAAGCTCCATCATCCGCTCCTCCAGCCGCTCTTGCTCCTCATACAGCGCAGTCAGCTTTTTATGGTCGGTAGCAGCCTCATCCATCTCGGACGGAATTGCCTCCAGACGTGCTTCAATGGAAGCCACTTCCTCTTTGGCTTTAGCAATCTGCCGTTCAGCCTTACGGCGTTCGGCGTTCTGCTGCTTGGTTAACAGGTAATCCTGCTTGGAACGGGAGGCAGTCTCGGTGACCGTTGCGGCGGTCGTTTCCGAGAGCCGTTCGATATATCGAAGGTAATCTTCGTAGGTGCCCTGATAATCCAGCACGTCGCCATTTTTGCCGAATGCAAGCACGCGGCTGGCCAGCTTGCGGATAAAATATCGGTCGTGGGAAACTGCCACGATGGTACCGTCAAAGCCTGCCAGCGCATCCTCCAACACCTCTCTGGATAAAATATCCAGGTGGTTGGTAGGCTCGTCCATGAACAGCAGATTGAATTTGGACAGCATCAGCTTAGCAAAGGTGATACGAGCTTTTTCTCCACCGCTGAGAATGGAGATCTCCTTGAAAATATCATCTCCCTTAAAGAGAAACAGCGCAAGTGCATTTCGGATTTCTGTTTGAGTCAGATGAGCGTAATGATCCCAAAGCTCGTCAATCACGGTATTGGATTCATTCAGGTTTTGATTTTCCTGGTCGTAATATCCGCGGGTCACGTTGTATCCGTATTCGAACACACCGCTATCCTGCGGAATTTGTCCGCACAGGATTTTCATCAGAGTGGATTTTCCACAACCGTTTTTTCCCACGATAAACAGATGATCCCGCTTTTTCAGCTCAAACGACAGATTCGAAAACAGATCCCGTCCCGGATAAGCTTTAGACAGCTTTCGCACCGAGAGCACGTCGTTTCCGCTTTCCTCCGCCTCGGAAAACTTCATCCGAATGGGATCGGGCAGACGGGATGGGGCGCTGATGCGCTCCATCTTGTCCAGCTGCTTCTGACGGCTTTCGGCGGCAATAATATTCCGCTCCCGATTCCACCGTCTTTGCTGCTCGATGTACGCTTCAATGCGGGCGATCTCCTTCTGCTGCTCTTTGAATTGATGCTCCTGCACTTCCCTCTCCCGCTTCTTTTCGGCAATGTAGTGATCGTAATTGCCGCGGTAGAGCTTGGCTTTGCAGCCCTCGATCTCAAGCGTGCGGTTGGTGACCTTGCAGAGAAAATATCGGTCGTGAGAGATCACGAGGACGGTCTTGTGACAGCCTGCCAGATATTTTTCCAGCCACTCGAT
>JAFTKV010000066.1 GCA_017453085.1 Clostridia bacterium | reverse complement strand
ATTGTAGCATATTTTTTGCGGTTTTGCAAGAGCGATCTGCTAAAAAGCCGTTCAGCGGATCCGAATTCCCGCCGCATCCGAGGCGCGGACGCCGTTTTTGCCGTGAGGACTCTCGCCCTCGTAGATCTCGTTGATCTTTCCGGGGGCGGTAAAGACCTTGTTAGGATCAAAATGCAGATCGGACGCTTTGCTGCCGCGCGGCATCAGATAGTCGGTCAGAAGGTCGACGGCATACTTGTGGGATAGTACCTCGCAGAGCACGCCGCGCTCATCCTTGGCGGATTGCCCCTTCAGGGTGATCATTTTCACGTTTTCTACGGATACCTGCATCGCACCGCGGATCAGCGGGATCAGATCGGCAGGAGCCAGATCGCTTTTGATGTGCCGATAGCAGGTTTTGGCCAGATGAATGGCCGTGGGCAGGGAAAACTCACTTTTGATCTTCCCGATCAGTGCGGAGAGAAAGATCTTTTGGGCATCCATTCTGCCGTAATCGGCGGTCAGATATCCGCTTCTGAAGCGGACGAACTGCTCCGCACCCTCTCCGTCCAACACCTGCCGACCTGCCTTTAGATGAATGTGCAGATTTTGACTTTCGTCGTCGTAATCAATATCCATGGGGATGTTCACCGTTACGCCACCTACGGCATCTACGATATTTCGCAAGCCCTCGGTGTTGATCGAAACGTAGTGGTCGATGGGAACGCCCAGATTGGTTTGCAAAAACGCCACCAGCGCGCGGTTGGCGGTGTGGGCCGCCTCGGTCTCGGATTGCCCGCTCTTTTTTGCCTCCACGGCGGCGGTGGCATAGACCGAGTTTAGCTTGTGATTGGTGCTGCCCGGGCGATTGATATAGGTGTCGCGGGGGATCTGCACCACCCGCACGCTCCCCGCTTTTGTATCCAGCGATGCCAGCATGATCACGTCGCTGCCGCCCCAGGCATCGTCAATGCCGGTAAGCAGGAAATTCACCTGTGTGGCGGAGGCAGTCTCGATCCAATCTTCCCGTGCAGCCTCAAAATTTTGAATTGCTTGCACGGCTCTGTCACCAATGGAGACCAGATGCTTGCTACTCGACCGTACGGCGTCGGCCAGACGTCGGGTGGCAGACCAGCACCCGAAAAGCACGCCCGTTACCAAAATGATCGAAAGCAGTTTCTTGCCTGCGTGTTTGAACATAAAAGCCCTCGTTTCCTTGAATTTGCTTTTAGTGTGGGCGCAGACCCGCAGAATATGATTGGTAAATTATAGACTTTGGTTTGCGACAAAAAAATAAAAAAATTCAAAAAATAACTGCAGAAATGTGTTGACTAAGTGAAGAAAAAGGAGTATAATTACAGTGGATGCATTTATGCCTGCGAATTTGTGCAGGCCTCCTCTGTGAAATGGATGGTAAAAACGAAGGTTATGAAAAAGTATTTGAATCTCCCCAACTGTATAACGGGTATACGGCTGGTAGGTGCGGTAGCGTTGTTTTTCGTTCCGCCGCTGGCACTGCCTTTCTATATTATTTACACGCTTTGCGGCGTCAGTGACGCTATCGACGGAATGGTGGCAAGAGCTACCGGCTGCAGTACCGATTTCGGTGCCCGACTGGACAGTATTGCCGACCTGACCTTCTACACCGCGATGCTGGTGCGGCTTCTGCCCAAGCTGCAGGAGGTCTTCCCCGGATGGCTGTGGTATCACGTGGTACTGCTGATCACCCTCCGTCTGGCAGGCTATCTGGTGGCTGCTCTGCGGTACAAGAAATTCGCGTCGCTACATACGTATATGAACAAGGCAACCGGTGCTTCTATGTTTGCCGTGCCCTACTTCCTCCCCACCCCCTACGGTGCGGCCTACTGCATCGGCGTTGGCGTAGTTGCTCTGATCGCCGTGCTGGAGGAGCTGACCATGCACCTGACCTCCAAGGCGTACACTCCTGGAAGAAAGACGATCCTGATGAAGCCGCCTGTGCAATCTTCTAAACACTGATCAACGCAAATAAAAACTACCGACGAACCATGGTTCGTCGGTAGTTTTTTGTGAATTATTGTCTTGCGGCGATCTGAGAGTAGAGGATGGATAGTGCGGCGTACATTTCAGCGTAGGCTGCTTGGTCCATGATATCCTTATCCAGATCGGGACGTCTGCTGTCGGTGTCCGATACGGTAGCGGTCTTGTCCCAGCCCTTGTACAGGTCGCGGGGCAGCAGATTGTCCTTGCTCTTGTGGTTTTCGTAAGCGTAGTCCAGCGACTTCTGATAGGTCTCCAGATAGGAGGCGCATCTGGTGTCGTAGGGGAACAGATCGATGAAGCCTTCCAGCAGAATCAGGTTGAACCAGGTGTTGCTGCGGTAGATCTGACCGGGGAATGCGGTGAGCTGTCTGCGGCTTTCGCCATCGATCTTAGTGGAGATGGTGAAGGCGGAGTGTGCCTTCTTTGCGCAGGTCTTTGCATCCTTCAGATAAGCTTCGTCGCCGGTCGCGCGGTAGAGCACGGCAGCACCGGAGATCATTGCACCGGAGTTATAGGAATACGTATTGTTATCCCGGCTGCCCAGAGGACCGGAGGAAATCCAATGCTTACTCTTGCCGGAGCCTTCCAGTTTACGTCCCTGAGGAGGTCTGACCAGGTCGCCGTACAGACCGTTTGACAGAAGCAGCTGATCTTTAGTCCAATCGTAGATCTTGATTGCCCAGTCCAGATAGTACTGTGCGTTCTCGCGTCCCTCTTCGGTGAAGATCTCGTAGATCTCAACCAGCGGCTTGATCAGAGGAGCGTTGGAGCAGGTGTGCTTGGAGTCGTAACCGGGGCCCCAGTCAATACCGCCCACCTCTTTGCCGTTGGCGTATTCGGTGGTGTCCCATGCATCCAGACAAACCTGGGTCAGATCCAGTGCCTGGGTCAGGTAGGATTCTTCGCCGGTGAGCTGATAGCAGTAAACCAGCTCGCGGACGATCCACATCTGGTCGTCGTATACGGCGGCAATGTCTGCCAGGGATGCGGTACCGGGAGAGCCTGCACGGTTAACGGCGTACATGGTCTGCTCCACGTTGTTGTTGTAATTGGTAATGAAAGCGGTGCCCTTGTAATATTCCATAGCGGTCAGGGTCTTGCCGTGCAGCGTAGCGTAGCTTCCGCCTTTTCCGCCTGCATCGATCGCCCACAGCTTGGACATCATCGTCAGGGCGGAGGTGATATGCCACACCGATGCGGTGTTGCTGGTGGACAGATTGTTGGTGTTCAGATACATGGCAAACTGAATGTTATTGCCGCGACCGGAAATATAATGCTCTTCGATTACCGAGCCCAGAACGTGGGCGCGTTCTGCGTTTTGTGCAGCAAGTGCGGCGTAAGCGGCAACCTCTTCGCTGGTCAAAGCGTCGAATCCGGGTACCTTGGAATCTTCCAAATTAATTCCCTCCGTAGTGGTTGGTGCGGTGGTTGTAACGGTTGTGGTGTCGGAGCTTTCACAGCCTGCAAACGGTACCAGCATCAGTGCCGCCAACAGGAAGGAGCAGGTTCGTTTGAAGAGATTCATTTGCATCTTCCTTTCGATATGAATTTTGGGCATAAAACGAATCGTTGCCTTTATTGTAGCACAAAAACCAAAGGCTGTCAATCAATTTTTTGGAATTTCTCACAAAAAAGCAAATGTAGCAAAGTGAACGGGCATCCGATGCAATATGCGTCGGATGCCCGTCGATTTAGTTCAGGATCGTATCCTCCAGCCACTTCTTGGTGATGGGGTCGACCCCTTCTGCCCCGGCCATCTTTTCAGCCTCGGCATACAGATTGGTACAATATCCGCCGCCGTGGGCGTTTTCGCCCGTGACGGTGAAATAATAGGTGTGCAGGATTCCGTTTGCATCGGAATAGGTCAGATAGGGACGGGCGGCGAAATCGGTTTTGTAATAATCCGACGTATAGCCGCACACGAATGCGTTGAACAGGATATAGCCGTTATAGGATGCGTAGGTGCGCTGTGCGGGAACGGTGACCGTTCCGCCCTTGTACAGATAAGCGGCGTCCGATTTGACGATTTGGGTGTTGGCACTTCCGCGCATCCGCACTACCATGCCGAATCCAATGCCCGTATCGGTTGCCTTGGAGGGCTGGAAGGAGCGGTTGTAGGAGTGAACCGCCTCCAGCTCTGCAATCAGGGACGTGCTGATACGTCCCAAAAAGCGGATGCCGGTGGCGTCCCCTGCGACACGTAGCTCCGTGCCGGCAAATTCGAATTCCGAAACAGTCATCCCTTCTCCAAACGGATCGGTGCTGTCGCGAGTGATGGGATCCAGGGCGATCCAGCCTGCGTAGAGGATCAGATCCTCGGTGACGGTGATCTTTGAGGGTGCTGCGCCCGAAACGTCGTGAGATTCGGCGGAGCGGGGATCGTAGTACCAGCCGGTGAAGAGATAGCCTTCCCGCACCAGCGTGTGATGCCCCAGATTGATGACCTGGTTAAACTCGACGGTGAACAGATCCACGGTTTGTCCGTCCAGCGTGTTGACGAAGGTGGCGGTGAAGGAACGGAATTGACATTGATATTTGGTGAGATTGGCCGGGATGTTGCCGTAGATCCACTCGCTCCAGCCGTTTCCGGCGGGAACGCGATAGCGGATGGAGTAGTCTACCGGTTCGATACCGATGGGAAGTGCGGTCAACGGCTGTCCCTCTGCGGTTGCCGACCAGTTGGTACCGGTAGGCATCTTGATGACCGTCACGTTACAGACAGCGGTGATGCCGTTCTGGGTTGCAGCCACAATGGTGGCGCTGCCTTCTGCGGCGGCTTTGATGTTGCCGTCGGAAACGGTAACTGCGGTGGTGTTATTGGAGGTCCACACAACGGTCTTTTGGGTGGTATCCACGGGCAGAAGGGTGTAGCTCATTTCGTAGGTGTCGCCTACGATCAGTGTCAGCTCGCTTCGCTCCAGCGTAAGGGACGTGGGCGGTATATTTTTTTCCTTTACCGTAATGGTGAAGCTGTCGGAGAAGGCACCGTAGGCGACCTTTACGGTGTAGGTGCCTGCCTGATTCATATTATAGCCCGAGCAGGTGTAGCCCGCGATCTCGAAGGCGGTGCCGTCCGAGAAGCGTGCCTGCACCACCATGCCTGCGGTGGAGAAGCTGTCGCCTACCGTGTAGGTGGTCTTGTTGGGCTTGGAGGTGATCTCAATGGAGGAGATGGATGCGCTCTGATACATGGCGTAGTCCAGACGGATCCATCCGGATTTGCCCTCGTAGTTGGTATAGCCCCAGTAATAATTGCCGGTCTTCTGGACGGCAGTGACCTGCACGATGGTGTAGTTGGGGATGGTCACCAGAACGGAGGAGGTGGTGTTGGGCTCCGCGCGCATATTCAGACCGCCGTTAGCGGTGATCTGATAGGAGCCTACCTGATAATTTTCCTCGGGAATGACCTCGCCGCCTTCGAAATTACGCGGCATATTGTAGTAGAGCAGCTCACGGGAGCCCCAAGCGGCGTAGAAGCTGTCCCAAGTCCATTGGCGGGTGTAGACCTTGCAATCTTTTTTGCTGGTATTGCATTCGTAGGTAATAAAACCGGTGGAAGTGACCGAGATCACGAACAGGGAATGTCCTGCGCCCGAGCGGATATGTCCGCCTGCACCGACGTCCAGCAAAACGGTGCGCAGAGTGTTGGCAGTCCAGTTGCCTGCCGCCAGCTTGCTACCCAGCGCATTATAGAAATCGGTAGAGTTCTGATAGTCGTGACTGCCGAACAGTCTCCATTGACAGAAACGGGCAAACCCCATGCACTGTACGCCGCACAGATCCACTTGCTTGTTGGCCTTGTTAGGCCAGTAACGGATGCAGTTTTCGCCTGCCTTGGTGTTGGCGATGCATCCGCCTGCGTCGTGGCAGGTGCAGGCCATGCCGTTTTGGGTGAAATAAGAATTGACGGGATAATCGGAAAAGGGAAGGGAGATGCCGTTGATGGTGATTCCCGCAGAGGAGGATGCCATGGTGGAGCCATCCTGCTCGGCGTAATAGTCGTAATGCTCCAAAAGATCAGCAGAAATAGTGTAGGCATAGGTGACGTATGTATCGTTATGCTCGTTCAGCAGATAGCCGGGCACTACGTCCTCGTCCTGATAGTGCGGGTTGGGCAGATAAAGCAGGATCTGATCGGCCTCGTGCAGCTCAAAGTCACAGACGGCGGACAGGGCGGTGCCGTCTGGCGCTTTGCGGGCGGACAGATCGATCAGCAGATCGTCGCCCCGCAGCAGTCGGTCTGCGCAGAGATAGTAGACCTCCTTGCCGCACAGGGCAAAGGTAGTGATCTCGGCCTCTTGTTTTGCGTAAACGGCAGTCTTGCCGCTGAGCAGATCGTAGGTGCACAGGGTATTGCCCGAAGCGTACCACAGGGTGTTGCCCGAAACGCAGATCTGGGTGGCGGACAGCTCCGCCAGCTTCGTGGTGTGATCGGTATAGCTGACGTACAGCGCGCCGTCGGTGTCCAGATAATAGGTCATATCGCCCTTATCCACGGCTCTTGCCGAGGTGAGGGGCTCCTGAATGCTGTCGACGCTATCCTCGATGGGCGTGTCGGAAGGATCTGTTTGGGAGTTACAGGCGATCAGTCCGGCAGCGGTGGGGAGGAGCATGGTTGCCGCCAGTAACCATGCGATCCATTTTTTCTTCATATTGATTATCTCCGAAGCATATATAATAGGTAGCGATTCGCAGTTTGATCGGCGTAGCGGAGACGGCGAATCGAAATATCTTCCTTTTTACATTATACCATTGTATTCGACAGAATGCAACAGGGATAATTGTTAATTTTTCGCAAGGTAACTTCCAATTGTTTACAATCGGAGTGACGGCGTTTGGGCTGTTGATTCATTCACATTTTGTTTACAAAATATATTGCAAAAACCTATTGACAAATGACGAATCTATGATATAATTATGATAACAGTAATCATTCCTAAAAATCAGCAAGAACAAGGAATGAAATAATTCAATTATTAAAGAGGTAACGATTATGGCAAAGTACGTATGTCCCGTTTGCGGTTATGTTTATGAAGGCGAGAACGCTCCCGAAAAGTGCCCCATTTGCGGCAAGGATATGGTAAAGGAAGAGGCTGAGAACAAGACTTGGGCAGCCGAGCACATCGTTGGCGTAGCACAGGGTGCTCCCGAGGATATTATGGAAGACCTGCGCGCGAATTTCAACGGCGAGTGCATGGAGGTTGGTATGTACCTGGCAATGGCAAGAGTTGCTCATCGCGAGGGCTATCCCGAGATCGGTCTGTACTGGGAAAAGGCAGCTTATGAGGAAGCAGAGCACGCTGCAAAGTTTGCAGAGCTGCTGGGTGAGGTGCTCACCGACTCCACCAAGAAGAACCTGCAGATGAGAGTAGACGCCGAGAACGGTGCAACTGCAGGCAAGACCGACCTTGCAAAGCGTGCTAAGGCACTGAATCTGGATGCGATCCACGACACCGTTCACGAAATGGCTCGTGACGAGGCTCGTCACGGCAAGGCGTTCGAGGGTCTCTTGAACAGATATTTCAACGACTGATCGAAATCCGGTCGCCTGGTTTACCCGCGGTTTGTATGAATCGCGGGTCGCTTGGCATACTATGATCGAAAAGAGGAATGCAAGATGAATCCTACAGCGCTTTATAATCTCACCTACGGCGTGTATCTGCTCTCTGCACAGGAGGGCGGAAAGGATAACGCCAGCATTATCAACACCGCCGTGCAGGTGGCAAACAATCCCACCCGCGTGTCTATTGCGGTAATCAAGGGAACCTATACCCATGATATGATCGCGGCAACCGGTTGCTGCAATCTGTCCGCCATCACCACCGACGCACCCTTTTCGCTGTTCCGGCATTTTGGAATGCAGTCGGGCAGAAACACCGATAAATTCGCCGATTTCACCGACGTGGCCAGAAGCGAAAACGGTCTTTACTATCTCACCAAATGGTCCAGCGCATTTCTGTCGCTGAAGATTACCGAGTCGCACGATCTGGGCAGCCACACCCTCTTCATCGGTGAGGTTGTGGACGGCGAGGTCGTGGCCAAAGCAGACAACTGCACCTACGGCTACTATCAGACGGTGATTAAGGCAAACGCTCCCAAGCCTGCTCCTACCGAGCAGACCGGTTGGCGTTGCAAGGTCTGCGGCTACGTGTACGAGGGAGAGAAGCTGCCCGAAGACTATCTCTGCCCCCTGTGCAAGCACGGCTCCGAGGATTTTGAAAAAATCGGCGGCGAGGCAAAGACTGCAGCCGCTCCCGCAGCAGGCAAAAAATACGTCTGTGCTGTTTGCGGCTACGTGCACGAGGGTGAGTCCGCTCCCGACAAATGCCTCATCTGCGATGCTCCCGCATCCAAGTTTACTGTGCAGGGGGACGACCGTACCTGGGCAGCCGAGCACATCGTCGGCGTAGCGCAGGGCACTCCCGAGGACATTATTGCCGATCTCAGGGCCAACTTCAACGCCGAGTGCATGGAAGTGGGGATGTATCTGGCAATGGCAAGAGTCGCACATCGGGAGGGCTATCCCGAGATCGGCAAGTACTTTGAGAAGGCAGCTTGGGAGGAAGCCGAGCACGCCGCCAAGTTTGCCGAGCTTCTGGGCGACATCGTCTCCACCTCTACCAAGGAGAACCTTCGCGTGCGTGTGGAAGCCGAATACGGTGCCACTGCCGGTAAGTTTGACCTTGCAAAGCGGGCAAAGGCGCTGAATCTGGATGCTATCCACGACACCGTCCACGAGATGGGCAGAGACGAGGCTCGTCATGGTAAAGCATTCGAGGGATTCTTGAAGAGATATTTCAAATAAAACATAAAAACCGCCTGCGGGCGGTTTTTTGGTTGCATTTTGGGATATAATGTGGTATAATAATAATATCATAACAAAGGAGGGCAAGAATATGCCTCAATACGTAGTACTGCAAGTGACTTTGAAAGAAAAATTTATCGGTACCGGCTCGAAGAATCTGGGTGAGCTGGAGGCTGTGATCAATCAGCAGGCGGCCAAGGGCTACCGTCTCCACACCATTTCCACCTCCACCGGTCACAGCACCGGCTTTGGCGGCGGCGACCGAATCCAGGCAACCATGGTGTTTGAAAAGCTCTGATTATATCACAAAATCCCACCGCGTCGGCGGTGGGATTTGTTGTAGGGTTATACGGTGGGAAGAGTGAGCACGGTATCGTTGAAATTGATGGTGACAGTCCAGAAATCGACTTTAATGGTGTAGATCATACCGGACGAAGTGATAGTGACCGCATCCTCTTCAATTAATGTCAGACCGGCTGCATTCATCGTATAAGAACCAGTTCCGGTGGAGGTGTAATACGCATCGTTGAATAGGGTGTCGATATTTTTATTACTAACAGGCAGGGCGTGTTTCACACTGTAAAATGCATTATCCCCTTCTGAAGTATTGTATTCGGTGGTTTCCCAGATACCGTTTGTTAATACGTATTTTTTGAAGGTTGCAGATCCTGAATAATCGTAATATATTTCGAGATCGTTGCTTCCCCAGCTGGCACTGCCGGTTTGCACTTCATAGACAAGGGCGCCGTCTTTTTTTACAGTGATGTTATAATCGTCGCCATCGGTCAGTGTTACCGTATAATCCGATGCATTCTTCAGTGCGTTGAGAATCTCGCTGGGCCCCATAGGCTCGTCGGGCTTGACCTCCACTTCGTCGCTGCACGCGGTGAGGGAGAAGCAGGCCAGCAGACCTGCAAGGATCATTGCGGTGAATTTTTTGAGTCTTTTTGTCATTTTTCTTTCCTCCTAAAATATAATCATAACCTGCGGTTATAACTTACGGTTTCATTAGAGCTGGGATTCCTTCGCCTTTTTCAGCGCGTTTACCGTCAACAAGTAGAAGGTGATGGTAGCTCCCAGTGCGAGAATCATCAAAACGTAGCAAATACTTGCATAGGTCGCAAAGTCCGATGCAATGCCGGAAAGATTCCAGAACCAAGATTGACCGACGATATCGCCGCTGTACCAAACAGGGGCACTATTCATATCTCTGGAATACTCCAAAATCAGATCGGCGCGGGCGGAGAATCCGGTTGCCAAAGCCAAGAATAATCCTGCCAGTACGTAGGAGCCGTGGAACAGCCAGCAGGGAGCTGTAAGCTTTTTGAGAGTCTCTTTATAATTGGCGATGAAATACAAAACGTTGGATGCAAGGAAGATGAGCATGACCACGAACACGTGTAGTCCGATGCCCACGGGAGTCTCTTCTCCGTTATAGACGGTAGTAGAGATAAGCTCTATCTCTCCGGTGAAGAATCCGATCAGTATACCCAGTCCCATCAAAGCGACTGCAATGATGCTCAGCACACCGTAGCGGGTTGAAAAATCATTGGTTTTTTTCGCGGTCGGCGCAGGAGATGGGACGTATGTGCGCGCAGGGGCAGAAGGGGCGAATGGTGCCGTGGGAGCGGGATTTTGCGCAGGCGCAACGTAGGGAGCGGGCTCGGGTGTGGACTGCTGCTTGGGAGCGGCGGGATAATGCCACAGCGGTTCGGTTTGGGGCTCCGGGATCGGATCGCACGCAAAGGGGGCGACGGGCGGCTGTGCCGGGGGCGTTGAACAGATCGGTTGAGCCGAGGCGGGCGGGAGTGGTTTGCCGCAAGAAGGGCAGAATTTGCCGGCATCCGGTATCGGCTTTCCGCAATGGGCGCAGAATTTTGACATAGTTTCCTCCTAAGATAGTAAATTTATCGATTATCGGTGATGACAAAATTACCGTTGGTATGAATGGCGGTGCTACCGTAACGGCTCAAATTATTTAGGGTGATTGCCTCGGCATATTCCATGTCGAAGGATGCAGTGACAGCATACATTCCGTCGGTGTGTCCGGTTTCATCAATCGGAATGATCACGTCGGCGTTTTCATAGTAGTAGATCGTATAATTGTCCGGGATGTTGTATCTGGAACGGAAGGAAAGAGATACGTCGGTGGTTCCGGCACTTTTGCGGAATAGCACGTTTTCTCGAATATCTGCATCGAACTTTAAGCCGTTGGGCGTAACACCGATGTAATCGGTATTATAAAGATCGGCTTCGTTGTAGGATGCTTGGCAAATTGCGATCATATCCGAATTAATTACCACGCACACGATGGTTTGACCGTCTACAGTAAGCTCCAGATAGGTGTAGTAACCGTCGGAGGAGACGGTGTATTTGGCGCTGAGTCGAACGGATTCGTAGTTCGATATCCATTCGTTGGCGGTAATAGTAACACAATCGTTGTTGCGGCCGAGAATTTGCTCATAACCGATCCATTCGCCAACATAAGGCGGCAGGGATTGCTGGTGGTTGCAAGCACAGACGCTAAACGATAAACAGATAATCAGCCAAAATACGATCAAATTCTTGAAATGCTTCATTTGATTGTCTTCCTCCAATTTATACTTCCGAATTAGAATTATTTATATTATAATTCTAATTCGGAATTTTGTCAAGCCCTTTTGGAGATATAATTCTAAAAAAGAATTATAATAATGGGGGTATGCCCATGAAACTGCGCAAACAAGCTTACGGAGACGCCAATCTGGTGGGCAAAAACATCGAGCGGCTTCGAAAGGAGAGAGGGATCAAGCAAAAGGATTTCATCGCCCGCATTCAAACCATGGGCTGTGATATGAATCCCACCAGCTACTCCAAATTGGAGGGACAGCTGCGATCTGCTACCGATCGGGAGATATACGTGATCGCCAAGCTCTTGAGCGTCCCGATGGAGGCGTTGTTCGAAGATTTGCAAAACGAAACCGAGGCACTGTAGCCTCGGTTTCGTTTTGCATATATGACGGATATTCTGTAGATACATTTGTTCAATATCCCAGTGCTTCCTCCACCAGTACCACTTCGAAATCTCCGCCGATAGGGGCGTCCCACAGCACCGACAACGAGCGGCAGATGCGATCAGGGGAGGTGCAGTCGTAACATCGGTCGGCATTCACGGCGCAGGGTGTCTTTTTCCCCAGTCTTTGCGCATTCAGGGGAGCGGCGATATTGCGGGCGCGGTAGAGCGCGCTGTCATAATCGGGGGCGATTTTGTTGACGCCTGCCACCAGATACACCTTTTCGTGGCCGTAGAGGATGTGGGCAACCCGATTGCAGGTAGCGTCGATGTTGATGATCTCGCCCGTTTCGGCGATGCCGTTCACCGAGGAGAGATAGATCTGGGTATCGCCCGCCTCGCGGCGAAGATCGGAAACCGTCTTGCCCTCGGGGATGCGCCAATGCCAGCGCACGTCGTTGTGGAGGGCGAGCTTTTCGTACAGCCCCAGCTGATCCAGCGTGACCGAGCCGCCAAACCCGACGGTCTTATCGTTGATTTGGGCTTCCAGATAGTCTGCGGCTTCCTTTGCGGTGGCAAAGCAGGCGACTTTGAAGCCGTGTTTCTTTAGATTGGCAGTGAGTTTGGTAAGATCCATAATTGTCCTCCGAATCGGTACAGTTGTATTTCCATTATACCGCTGCGGAGGCAGGTTGTCAATCGGCGAGGGTAATTATTTTTCGAAAAACCTTGACAGTTCGGCTTTTTTGGGCAATAATATAAGTAAAGATTACTTTGCACAGGAGTATTTATGATCTATACCGTAACCTTTAACCCTTCCATCGACTATATTCTTCGCACCCCGCCCCTGCAGGAGGGGGAGGTCAATCGCGCTGTTGGGGAAGAGATGCGTCTGGGCGGAAAGGGCATCAACGTGTCAGTGATCCTCTCCCGTTTGGGCGTGGAAACCGTTGCGCTGGGCTTTTCTGCCGGATTTATTGGCGACGCGCTGATAGAGATGGTACGGCAGGAGGGGGTGGACAGCGATTTCATCCCGCTGCAGGAAGGCAACACCCGCATCAACGTAAAGCTGTGGGGAGACGGTGGTAAGGTCACCGAGATCAACGCAGGCGGCCCTGTCATTGACGACAGGGCGATGGAGAGCTTCTACCGAAAGATCAGCCGTTTGACCGGAGAGGATACGTTGGTGCTGGCGGGTAGCGTCCCTGCGTCGCTTCCCGTAGACATCTATCGGCAGATTTTGGAGCGCATTTCCGATCACGGCGTGCGGACTGTAGTGGATGCCACCGGCGATTTGCTCCTCGGCGTGCTGGCATACAGACCCTTTCTCATCAAGCCCAACCGATCCGAGCTGGCAGAGGTGGTGGGCAGAGCGCTCCCCGACGATCGAGCCATCGAGGAAGCGGCGCGAGAGCTGCAGAATAAGGGCGCACGGAACGTACTGGTCTCCTTGGGCGGCGACGGTGCGCTGCTGCTGGACGAGGACGGGCAGGTGCATCGGGTGCAATCGGCGTGCAGACAGGTGCGGTATACCGTCGGCGCAGGCGATTCCATGGTCGCAGGGTTCCTCGCCGGTGTGGATCGAGGCTATGAATACGCTCTGCGGCTGGGCAGTGCCGCAGGAGGTGCCACCGCAGGCTCTGAGGGGCTTGCGACAAGGGCGGAAATCGAAGCGCTGATGGCAGAATTTGATCCGATGAATGTATAATGAGAGAAAAAAATAGTTTTTTCTGATTCTTGTAACAAATTGGCTCTGAAAAAGGATTTATAGGTGAAGGGACTTTCCACACAATCCGACAATGATTGATTCAATTCCCATCGGCAAAAATGCCGATTTTCATGAAAGGAGCGATCCTATGAAACTGACTGAACGAATTCTCATCTTCCTGCTGGCAGGGACGATTGCATTGACCATGCTGACCGCTTGCGACGGCAACGGTAAATCCGATCCGGACGATACGGAAGGCAAATCCTCTCAGATTACCTCTACTATCGCCAAACCCCAAGAGGAGGAGCCCGAGGCTCACACCCACGCCCCCGGTGGCTGGCAGATCGACGGAGCGAACCACTGGCGGCTTTGCGCCTGCGGTGAGGTGATGGATAAGGCGATCCATACCGTGAAGGACAATGCATGTACCGGCTGTGAAGCCGAGGTGGTCGACTGGGAAGACGGCACCATGTCCATTTGGCAATGCGACGAGCAGGGCTATGCGGTATTGAAGTTAGACTATGATGCCGAAGGCAATCTGATCCTCAAGGAGACGGGGGATATCATCTATAACGAGGACGGTCAGATTCTGTCCGAGCTGTATACCCAATATCCCGGCGGCGAGTATCCTGCCTCTTCTCGCAGAACCGAGTATTCCTATTATGATGACGGGGACGTGCATTGGGAAAAGCGATCGGCAAACGGAATGCCGTTTTGGGATACTGAGTACGCAGAGAACAGCGCAGGAGAGCGTTACGTGGTCAAGGAGATTACATATCGGATGGACGGTGTAAAGCAGATCACGAAATACGATGAGAATGCAGAGATCGTTTCTCAGATCTGGTATGACGTAAACGGCGTGAAAATCGAAAATTCCTCAAAATTCGACAAGGAAGTCTGCAAGGTTCTGTTTGGCACTTGGAAAAGCGAGCTGGATTTCGCACGCATCCTTTCTCTGACGATGATAGAGGAAGAAATGGTGTTGCCTGCTGATCGGATTCCTCCTTGTTTTGTGGATATTACCGTTGTGTTCCGAGAGGATGGCAGTTTTCTGTCCACCGGTAAGATCGATCGGGAGCAGCTGCGCTCCTCGATGGTGGAGCTTTCCGTGGAGATGATCTACCTTTCCGCCGAGATGGAGGGGCTTACCCGTGAGGAGGCAGATGAGCAGTTTAGAGCAATGACCGGTATGTCGATTCGGGAAATGGTGGAATCAGAGGCGGATGAAGGCGCGGAAGAGCTGTATAATACTATAAACGAGGAGAGCGAGGGCGTTTACTACATCGAAGACAGAAAACTGTATATGGCAGACGACTGGAACGAAGTGGTAGAAGGCGGCAGATTTAACTGCAGTGGAAACACCTTTACGCTGACAGTACCCGACAATGAATTGGGAATTAAGATGGACTTCGAATTTAACAAAGTGGCAGAATGACCGATATCAATCAAACAACCACCCGTAAGGGTGGTTGTTTTTGCATTTTCCCATCGAGCCCCACACGTCTTTGTGGGGCAAGTTCCTACAGTTCTTTGCCCCGCT
>JAFTKV010000065.1 GCA_017453085.1 Clostridia bacterium | reverse complement strand
GTTCACGGTAGTTTCAACGAAAAGAATCATTGCTGATACAGTACAATTGAATATAGTAAACCGGTAATTTGAATCGTGAAAGATAGAATCAGCCCGATGTATAAGCGGGGATTCTAAGTAAGCAGAAACAGACGGTTCGAGAATAACCAATCTAAGTAATAATTATTTTTCCTATAATATTGTTTGTCTATTCTGTTATCATATGGGTGGGGAGCCGTCGAAAGACGGCTCCTTTTTCGTCGTGGTGGAACTCGCGGCTCTGCAGTGGAACGCGGGAGGACGGTAAAACTGTGTCGAAATATCGATTATAAAAATGCACAAAAAAATGAAAATATTTTTCAAAAACCTATTGACAAAGCCGAAATGATATGCTATAATGAAGGTGCAAAAGGGAAGAGTAAACAAAAGAAACAAATTCCACGATGCAAATTTGGTAATTATGTACAGGAGGAGAGAGTATGAAGAACAAAAAGCAAATCACTGTCAGAGGCATGAAAATTGCACCTTCTGTCTTCCTCAGCACAGCCAAAGAAGCCCACTATCCATTCGTTGATAAGACCCGCACAATGACGGGGAGGGTCTCGGAGAATATTTGATCCGGGCATCTTCTGAGCCCGCAAAACTGACCTTCTCAGAATAGCAGATTTGCTTCATTGTGTCAACGAATCACAAGTGATCTATACCGAAGCTGTCTGAACGAAAAGAGAAGCCGCGCACCGGAAGATGCGTCATTCAAAAGAGAATCTCATTCGAAGATATCTGTATCACACTAACCTGATGATGTGCAAGGATAGGAACGCAAGCACCGCTGACTGAGCTCGGAACCCCATCCCACCGATGCAGGCCGACCTATAAAATGCGGATTTGTACCATCGGAAATATCTAAGCCCATCCGATCCTAATAGGAGAACGGTCCAATGTACTAATTTGAGTATCGAATCATAGCTTGAAAATCTAACAAGGAGATACGGTCCAATGTACTAAGTGTATTCGGCATCAGAACCAACCAAATCTAATAAGGAGATACGGTCCGATGTACTAATTTGTTCGAAACACCAAAGACAAATCCTTACAGGAGTATAGTCCAATGTACTAGTTTATATTAGATAGATTCACCTTTTAATCATAACCTTCCAAGAGGATCGCAGCAATGCGATCCTCTTTTTTTGCAAAATGTTGCAAGTATGACAAAAAAACGATTGACAACAAACGAATTATATGATACAATAAAAACAAATCAAACGATTGGATAATGACAATCTGATAACCCGAGCATAGTATCGGAAGTGCCGGGTAGATAGGGAGGGCTTTATGGAAGTGCTCGTGTTTCTTGCAGCGGCCGGCCTGCTGATTGAGGGACTCCCCTTCGTGCGGATCCTGTTCAAACGCATATCCGCACGGCGAAAGCTTAGCAAGCTTTGCAGTCAGATGGGCTTTTCGTTGCATCCTGTCGCACGATCCTGGCTCTTTGGGCGCAGGATGGGGAAGACCTGCGACTTTTACGTGGAGACGCCCGAGACAGTTTATGCGGTCAAATGGTTTGCGATGAAGAAACGGGGGCAATATTTGATCCTGACTGCGGATGGAACCTTCCGCGTGCGAAAGTTTTTGAATTTCGTATCCTCCCGCGGCGGATACGCCCGATTTTTTAGGGACTCCAAACCCTGCAAACTTCCCGATTACGATTTCCGCGCCGATTTCAGAGATGAGTGGTATCTCAAAGACATCCGTCCCGTTCTGTTGCTGAATCCCACCTGCATCGAGGTGCATCTGAACAAGGTGGATCGGGAAAGTCTGATCGGAAACGGCGAGGTGATCGCCGGGATGGCATTGCATACTCTATCCAGCTTTTTGGGAGAATTGGAGCGTTCCGAATGAATCCATTATCAATTTTACGGTTGACCGACGTCCGCAGGATGAACGGTGCGGCAGAGCGTGATCTGCAGCTGGATCGCCTCTTTTCAGCACATACGCTTCGCGTGCTGCGATCTGCAACGGCAGACGATCACGGCGTGACGATCCGAAACAGGCAAGAGATTTTTGAACGGATGGCAGATCCCGGATTTGTCATGCGGATGAATGCGCTTCGGGATGCATTGGTGCATCTATCCAAGCAACTGGAGCTGCTCGGCAATGCCCGCGTGGAATTCGAGCAGATCTGCTTGCGTCTTTCAGGGTTGAAGGCCTATCTTGCCTTTGCAAAGGCTCTGCAGGCGTTGGACGGTGCCGCAGAGCTGTTCTGCCGATCCAATGCGGCGTTGCGGGAGGATTTCCCCACGTCGGTCCAATCGTCGCTGAGAGACGATCTAAGCCGCTCCTTCGATCTGCTGGGCAAAATGCGCACCTCCCTTTTCTTGCTGACGGAAAGCGCAGAGATTGCCGATCGGGGTTGGCTGTTGAACGATCGGGACGAGCCGTCCCTTGCAACGCAGTTGACTGCACTTGCAGAGAAGATGGGGATTGTGTTGCCCATTTCCGACTGCCGCCCGATGAAGACGGACGAGACGCTGGGAGCTGCTCTGCTGCAGCTATATGCCACCGAGGCAGAGCTGCTGAGGCAGATCATCGGACGGTATGACCGTCTGGATCTGCAAGCACCGTCGGAGTTGCTGAACGAGCTGCGCTTCTTTTTTGAGATCCAAGCTTTGCAAAAACAAGCGGCAGAGCAGGGGATTCCTACCTGTTTGCCAAGGATATCTGCCGATAAATGCTATCGTGCAACCAAGGTGTACGATATTACGTTGACTTTGCAAAGCTGTCCTTCCATCGTGCCCAATCCCGTGGATTTTTCCTCCGATACGCCCGTGCAGTTTCTGATCGGTGCCAACGGGGGCGGAAAGACCACTTATTTGCGGGCTGTGGGAGTGAATCTTCTACTCTTTCTGGCAGGTTGCCCGATTTTTGCCGAATCTGCAACAATCTATCCTTTTTCAGCCGTTTATACTCATTTTCCCGCCGATGAATCCTTTACGGGACTGGGACGGCTGGACAGTGAAAAACTGCGGATCGACCGCATTCTGGAGATAGCGGATGCCGATTCATTTTTCCTGCTCAACGAGACCTTCAGTGCTACCGACGAGGAGAAGGGCTTTCGAATGGCGTTACAAACGGCAGAGCATTTGCGTGCACGGGAAACGTTCGGTCTGTACGTCACCCATTTCTTAGAGATAAAGAATCAAGACTTTCCCGTGCTTTCTGCCGTCGTGGAGGGGGAGAGCAACCGACGCACCTTCCAGATCCGTCGACAGGATGGTGCAGCTTCTTCCTATGCGGCGGATATTTTACGAAAATATGGACTGGATGCGGATTCTCTTGCGCAAAGGAGGCGACGGGATGGAAATTAGCCTGTTATATCGCAGCAAAAACGATACGCCGACGGGCGGCATCGGCAGAGATACGGTCGATCGGCTGGCACTGCGCCGTCTGATAGAGGGCCTGCACTTATCCGGATCGGATGCGGAGTACTGCTTGCGTACGCTGTCTGCACCGCTTTTTAACGCAGAGGATATTGCTTATCGCAGAGAGATTCTGCAGGACTTTGCGGAAAATCCTGCACTTTTGGATGAACTGGATCGCATTTGGGATCGTCTATCCCGTCTTCGCAAAGATCAGGCAGATTTGAAAAAAGAAAAACGGGCGGCCATTCGCACGGCACGGGGGGAAGCGGTTCCGGATGCTGCTAAGAATCTGCTGCAGGCCGCAGGGCTGACTCTCAAACGCTGTTTGCTTCTGCTGGATGCCGCTAAACGGACGCTGCATGCCTGTGCGTTGACCTCTCAGGGGTTATGTAGGCTGAAAAACGAGTTGGAAGAGGTGACCTCTCCTGCGATCCATCCATCGCTCCTGCGCCTCTGTACGCAAATGGAGCAATACAGCGAGATCTCGGGGGTGGCCATCCGCCTGCGACTGAATGATGGGGGAGCTGTGGTTGCTTGCGATCTTATGGATCGCCAGTCAATCCCCTTCAGTATCCCCGAGGCGAAAAAGAAGCGATTTCTCTTTGGCAAAAGGGAGTCGGACTCGGTTTCAGCCGCTGCAGTGGATCTGCGCTCCTGTCCGCTCCGGAGCAATCTGCGTGCAGAGGCGATGCAATCGCTCGCCGATCTGGCAGATCGGGTAAGTGCCGCTCTCTTTGACCGATTCCTGACCGCGGGACGGGAGCTTTCCTTCTACCGTGCTGCGCTTTGCTATACCGAGTGGTTACGGGAAAAGGATGTTCCCACCTGCTTTGCCGAGCTCGGCGGGGAAGTGATCGCTTTTGAACGGCTTTACGATCCCCTTCTGCTGCAGACAATGGACGCCAAAATGATCACTCCCAACGATCTTTCGGGAGATTCCGCTCGTGGGTTGTTGATTACGGGAGCGAACGGTAGCGGCAAGACGGTCTGGTTGCGCTCGGTGGGGCTAATGCAGATCTTCACCCAAGCAGGGCTTCCGATTCCGGCGCTGTCTGCCCAAGTGCCGCTGTACAGGCAGATCTATACCCATTTTTCGTCGGGAGAAAAGGAGCTTACTGCCGACGAGCGGGCAGGGCGATTCGAGCAGGAGGTTCGGGAACTGGCGGCAATGCTGGACGAGATCGGCACGAACGGACTGGTTTTGCTCAACGAGACCTTTCAGACGACTGCCTATCGGGAGGGAGCCGAAGGGCTGTCTCATATCCTTCGCTATCTTACCGAAGGGGGAAATCGCTGGATCCTCACCACTCATCTGACCGAGCTTTCCGTTCATCTGGACAGTGGAGAGCTTACCGCCCTTCGAGCCGATCATACTCATCGAATACAACCTATCTAATTCAAACTACAACAGGCACCTGCATTGCAGGTGCCTGTTGTAGTAGAAGGGGATTATTTGATTTTGGTGAAGATCAAAGATGTTTCGGCACCAAATTCGTCGTCGTCAATAGGCAGAGTCAGCGTTTGACCGTCCAGCGTATACTCGGAGCCCTCCAGAGGCTTGTTCCAGTTGTCGCCGACGTAGAGCATTCCGTCAGCGACGTAATATACGCCATCTTTGTTCAGCTCATCCATGGCACTGATTTCTTCCGTGATATAC
>JAFTKV010000064.1 GCA_017453085.1 Clostridia bacterium | reverse complement strand
TTCCCATCTTGCCAAATGGGAGGTGGGCGCGCTGGATCTGGTGATCCTCTCCCACCCTCACGAGGATCACGCCGGCGGTCTCCCCGTTTTGGCGGATGCAATGCCCATCGGCGGGGTACTCTATACAGGGGAAGCACCTGCAGATTGCGGCATTCCTATGCGCAGCGTCACGGCAGGATACAGCTTTTCCGTCGGAGAGGTGCACTTTTCGGTCATCGGACCGCTGTCGGAGCAGGGGAGCGAGAACCGCAGCATGATCCTGCGCATCGACTACGGCGTGCGCTCCTTCCTGTTTACGGGCGACGCCGAGGCAAAGGAAGAGGAGCTGCTTCTGGCGACCAATCCCGCGCTGCTGAAGGCGGATCTCTTGAAGGTCGCCCATCACGGTGCTGCTACCTCCTCCACAGAGGCCTTTTTGCTGGCAGTCAGCCCCACGGCGGCGGTGATCTCCGCATCTGCCGACAACAGCTTCGGTCATCCTG
The DNA here is from genome assembly GCA_017453085.1 of Clostridia bacterium. Taxonomy (GTDB): domain Bacteria; phylum Bacillota; class Clostridia; order Oscillospirales; family CAG-272; genus CAKSQF01. The sequence goes on along the minus strand of JAFTKV010000064.1, from coordinate 2,435 downwards.
CGCCGGAGGTGCTTCGCAATCTGAACGCGCTGGGCTGCTCTGTCTACCGCACCGATCGGTCGGGAACGCTGCTCTTTCACTGTGATGGGGTAAACCTGACCCGCTATATCCCGTAAAGCATTGGCAGTGCAAGAAAAAATATGCGGGAATTTCGTTTTTTTGTTGCAAGATACTTGCAAAAATGATTCGGATATTGTATAATAAAAGATAAACTGGGGGATAAGGTTGACTCGTCAATCGATCCTTCGTGAACGCCGTTCAACGACAGCGAACGGCAATACTATGCAGGCTGTCGAGAGAAGGAGAACATTATGAATAATCAGATCAGTCCGCTGACCCGCACCGGCGATGCGTATGAGAAGCTGAATGCGCTGTTTGACGAAGGCACCTTCGTGGAGCTGGGGGCATATCTCAGCGACAAGGCTTATGCGAACGTCGTATGCGGCTACGGCGCCGTAGACGGTGCGCTCACCTTTGCCTTTGCCCAGGCATACGACCGGGATAAGGGTGCGCTCGGTGTCATTGAATCCAGAAAGATCTGCGACCTGTACGAGCAGGCAAAGAAGTGCGGTGCTCCCGTTGTGGGCGTATTCGCTTCCGCAGGTGCCAAAATTGAAGAAGGAGCGTCTGCGTTGGCCGCATTCGGTGCGCTGCTGAAGAAGATCAGCGACGTATCCGGCGTGGTTCCCCAGATCGCCGTTATCGACGGTGTATGCGCAGGCCTGTCCGCTACCGCCGCATCGATGTTTGATCTTGTGATCGCCTCCGAGGGGGCATCCTACTACATTTGCCCTCCCAACGTGCAGAAGAATGCAGGTGCAGAGGGGGCGGGAAGTATCGCTACCGCTGCTAAGAACGGCGTGATCGACGTGGTTTGTCCCGACTCTGCCGCGGCTATCGCACAGGCAAGAGCACTGGTGGCAATGATCCCGCAGAACAACCGTCAGGGACTGGCTTATATCGAAGCCGGCGACGATCTCTGCCGTGCTACTCCCGAGGTGGCGACTGCCGCCGATGCCAAGGCGCTGCTCACCGCCGTTTGTGACAACGGAACCTACACTCTGCTGAAGGATACCTGCGCTCCCGAGGTTGCCGTTGCGCTGGCATCCCTTGGCTCGATGACCGCAGGCGTGATCGCTAACAATGCAGGCGCCGCCCTCACTCCCAAGGCAGCCCGCAAGATCGCACAGTTTATCACCTTCTGTGATAATTTCTCTATCCCCGTAGTTACGCTGGTGAACACCACCGGTATCGACGCATCCGTGGATGCTGAAAACGCTCCCGATGCGCCCGAATATGCACGTCTGGCTGCCGCTTACGCAGGTGCTACCTGTGCAAAGGTCACCGCAGTGGTAGGCAAGGCATACGGTGCCGCCTTCACTCTGCTGGGCTCTCGCTCGGTAGGTGCGGATATGGTGCTGGCGCTCTCCACCGCCGAGATCTCGGTAATGGAGCCCGACGCCGCAGTACAGTTCATGTACGGCGACGAGATCAAGGCCGCCGAGGATCCGGTTGCACTGCGTGCAGAGAAGAAGAAGGCATGGACTACCGACGTGGCATCCGCCGAAGCTGCCGCAAGAGCAGGCGAGGTGGACGACGTAGTGGCTCCCGAGGAGCTGCGCGCCCGCATCATCTCCGCTTGCATGATGCTCTGGTCCAAGGCTGAGGGCGAGATTCGTCGGAAGCACTCCAAGCTGCCCTTCTGAGGAGGATCTATATGATGCTGAATCTGTTGTCCGACACCCTTAGCTGGGGGGATCGGCTGAACTATATGGGCATCGGCGTTCTGTTGGGTATAGTCGTAGTATTTTCCGTACTGATCCTTTTGTGGATCATCCTGGAGATCTTCGGAAAGATCGCCGGACGGGGAAAGGCTGCTCCCGCACCCAAGGCTGAACCGACTCCTGCCCCTGCGCAGGCACCCGTTCCCGTCTCTGTGCCTGCTCCCGCTCCCGCAGCGGCTGCTCCCATGAGCGACGACGCCATCGTGGCTGCGATCACCGCCGCACTGGCAGTATATCTGGAAGCACAGGGACCCAAGGCTCCCTCTATTAGCGGCTTTAGAGTCGTTTCCTTCAAGAAAGTGGGCACCGCCGCTCACTGGAATCAAAACTGAGTCAATCGGTATCCCATCGAAAGAAAGGAATTTATTATGAGAAAGTTTAATGTTACCGTAAACGGTATCGTATATGAAGTAGAAGTGGAAGAGGTCGCAGCAGGTGCTCCTTCCGCTCCCGTGGCAGCTCCCGCTGCTCCCAAAGCGGCTCCTGTCGCAGCTCCCGCTGCTCCTAAGGCTGCTCCTGCCGCAGCTCCTGCTGCAGCTCCCGTCGCTGCAGGTGCTGCAGGCGCCGTTGCCATCAAGGCTCCTATGCCCGGCACCATCCTGGACGTTAAGGTATCCGTAGGTGCATCCGTAAAGAAGGGCGACATCGTTG
>JAFTKV010000009.1 GCA_017453085.1 Clostridia bacterium | reverse complement strand
GCTATAATGCGAACGTGCTGCTGATCGACGATATGGTAGGGAAAGTAGTCGCTGCCGCCCGTGAGCGGTACGGGGATGATCTGTTGATCCTGTTCACCGCTGATCACGGCGAGATGCTGGGCAATCACGGCGTATGGGGCAAGCATAACTGCGCGTATCGGGAGGTCTGGAGTCTGCCGCTATTCGTCGAATTTCCCGACGGACGGGGAGCGGGGACGGTCTCGGATGCGCTGGTCAATACCTGCGATATCCTGCCCACCTGTCTGGAGGCGGCGGGGGCAAAGCCGGAGCAGCCAACCGCAGGTGAGAGCTTATACACGCCCTCGCAGCGCACCTACACCTTCTCCGAGGGAGAGGGGTTCGTAGCGGTGACCGACGGAAGATTCAAGTATATCCACGTGCAGAAGCGCGGAGAGAATTTCCGCGAGCTGATCGATACGGCGGAGGATCCTTGTGAGTTTGAAAACTGCATCGACGATCCCCGCTACGCTGCAGACCTTGCGCGGCTGAGAGAGGCGGTTATCGCGCATTTTATGGAAAAGGTTCTGCCTTAAATCAAAAAAACATCCGACGATTGCTCGTCGGATGTTTTGTTTGGATTTTACTGTACCTTCCGATAATTGTCGCCATCGGGATAGCGATCCTGCAGCGCGGTACGCAGAGGTGCGATGCCCAGCAGAGCGGACTTGGCGCCCTGCTCACGAGGCTTGGATTTAGCGGAAGCAAACTGCGATCCTGCGTATTCCTCCCACAGGGTATTCAGATCCTTGCCCTCAGCGGCGGTGCCTGCAAACATTTCGCCCCATGCTTCGCCGGTAGGCTCCCAAGCGTCGTTACCGTAGGTCTTTTTGGAAACTGCCTGCTGCAGACGGAGCATAATGTCAATGTCATTGGTAGAGTAGGTGTAGTCCAGCCATACCCAGAAGCGCACCGATTTGTAGTAGGTGTTCTCGCCCTGAACGGTGTGCAGGGTCCAGATCATATCGTTGTAATAGCCGCCCTTGTATGCGTACAGGTAACGGCAGTAATCGGCAAAGCGCTCGATCATGTAGGTGTCCTTCTCGCCGTCATCCTTGGTGAAGGCCGGGCAATAGTTGCCGTCCCAGCCGCCCTGCATGATGTGAGCGAACTCGTGGGTCAGACAGTCGAAGTCCTGAGGATTCTTTTCCAGCCACTGGTCGTGGATGTGTACCACGTCACCCGATGCGTGAGCGACCTCGTAGCCCTCGTTCTCGATGTTCAGCGTTACAGAGGTGGGAGTGGTCTTGGTGGCAAAGCGAGCGTACATCTGGGGATAGCAGTACCAGAAGAGCTTCGCACAGGTAACCACCTGCTCGGGAGTGGTGTGACCTTCTGCCTTATCCAGACCGACGGTCAGGGAGAAGGTGGTGCCGTTGATCTTGGCGCGCATGGTGATCTGCTTGCTGCGCTTGGCAACCGATACGCGGACACCGTCCAGGATCTCGCACATATCGAAGTAACGCTCGATCGAATCGGTGTCGCTGAAATCAAACTCGTCGGGGTAGGCGACGGGATCCAGGTGCAGGTGCGTATCTGCAGGGGGGGTGACTACGGGGGGATCGGTGGTTACCGTGGTGGCATCGGTAGCGGTCGTATCGTCGGTGGAGCCACAGCCGGCAAGCATGGACACGGAAAGTGCGGCGGCAAGAAGAACGGAAAGAAGAGAAGTTCTTTTCATAATATTATCCTTTCTATATATCAGCGGTATATATCCGCTAAGGTTCGGGGCTTAGTGGAGCAAACGGGCGGTCAGCACCTGACAGGCGGCGGCCAGCTCCTCGGGGGTGGTACTGGGAAGGTCGGTGATCGTACAGGCGGCAATCGAGGGCAAAGCCAACAGACGCTCGGCCTCACCGTAGGGGACACGGCAGGCGACAGAGGTCAGTCCCGGGAAGGCGGCGGTCAGCTGATCGATCATGGCGTCGCTCTCCCACAGATGGGGAGCAAACAGCCCTGCGGCCGACAGCCCGTCCAGCTGTGCCGAAAGCAGCTCGGAGGGACAGGTGCACTGGGGCAGATACAGCGTTTCATGCTCCCGACAAAGTGCAGCCAGCATGGGAGAGTAGCCCGGAGAGGAAACGTAACGTGCGCCGCTGCGGATCGCCGTGCGGCAGTCTTCCACGCGGGTCACGTCGCCGACGCCCAGCACCAGGTCGGGAAACAGGCGACTTCCGCTACGGAGCGCATCGGGCGTGATGGGAACGCTCATGGAAAACTCCGCGGCATAGATCCCGCCGCTGCAAAGAGCCGCCAGCAGAGGAAGCGTCAGCTCGGCGCGGGCAGGGCGGAGCAAGGGGATCAATCGGATCTCGGTAAGACGGGATAGGGTTTCCATGGAACCTCCATTGATGGGATCTGCAAGCCGCAAAATCGGCAAACCTGCGATGATTCGGTTGCATATATAATTATTATACCACGGTCTTGAATTGCTGTCAAGTCGTTACAGACAACTTTTAGATAGAAAGAACCGATCGGAGTGCATAGAAAAAAGCGTTAACCGATCCGCAGAGCGGTTTGCCCGAGCGACCGTGAAAAAGTTTTTTGCAAATATCGGTAAGGCTATTGCGAAAAAACACGATTTGTGGTACAATACAAACAGATCACCGCGGCGACAGATCGACCTGCCACCGCTTTCTTTTGTGATCTCGGCAATGACCCATTTCGCGAGGTATCTATATGGAAACGCAACAGTTACAGCATAAATTCACGGCGACCAAACGCGCGCTCTTCGATCGTTTGTACGCCGGTCTCAACGACCGCCAGCGGGAAGCGGTGTACACCGTCAACGACCCTCTGCTGGTGCTGGCAGGTGCAGGCAGCGGTAAGACTACCGTGCTGGTGCAGCGCATCGCCTTTATCATCCGCTACGGCAACGCCTATTACGAAAACCGCACCGGCATCACCGAGGCGGATCTTGCCGCTTTAGAGGAGGCGAGATCTCTCTCCAACGACGAGTTGGCGAAATTCATGGAACGATACGCAGTAGACCCCTGTCCCGCTTGGGCGGTGCTGGCCATCACCTTTACCAACAAGGCGGCGGGCGAGATGAAGGAGCGTCTGGAAAAGGTAGTCGGCTCCGACAAGGGGGCAGGAGACATCTGGGCAGGCACCTTCCACTCCACCTGTGTCAAGCTTCTCCGCCGATTCGGCGAGCAAGTGGGGCTGGAGCGTTCCTTCACCATCTACGACACCGACGACAGCAAGAAGCTGATCTCCACCATCCTTAAGGAGCTGAACATCGACGAGAAGATCCTGCCTGCCAAAACGGTGCAGAATCAGATCAGCAAGGCCAAGGACAAGCTGGTGACCCCCGAGGACTACCGTGCCGCCGTGGGCAAGGATTTTCGTGCGGCGCAGATCGCAAAGGTCTACGAGACCTATCAGAAGCGACTGCTGGAATCGGACGCCGTGGACTTTGACGACATCATCGTAAAGACCGTGGAGATGCTGACTGTCAGCGAGGAAGCCCGCAGCTATTGCCAGCGCCGCTTCCGCTACGTCTGCGTGGACGAGTATCAGGACACCAACCACGCGCAGTTCGTGCTGTCCACTCTCCTGTCGGGCGGCTACCGCAATCTGATGGTAGTGGGCGACGATGACCAGTCCATCTACCGCTTCCGCGGTGCGACTATTGAAAACATCCTCAGCTTCGACAAGACCTTCCCCGATGCCAAGGTCATCAAGCTGGAGCAGAATTACCGCTCCACCGAGAAGATTCTGAAGGCGGCCAACGGCGTGATCTCCAATAACGTCGGCAGAAAGGGCAAGGAGCTCTGGACAGCCAAGGCGGGCGGTGATCCCATCCGTCTGCGCAAGCTGAATACTCAAAACGACGAGGCGGTCTTCATTTCCGAAAAGATCCAACAGATCTGCCGCAAGGAAGGGAAGAAGTTCAGCGATTTTGCCGTTCTGTACCGCATGAATGCACAGTCTAACTCTATTGAGAAGGTCTTTGCCAAGAGTGGTATCCCTTATCGCGTGATCGGCGGCACCCGCTTCTACGAGCGCAAGGAGATCAAGGACGTGATGGCATACCTCTGCCTCGTCCAGAATCCCAACGACAACGTCCGTCTGGACCGAATCATCAACGAGCCTAAGCGGAAGATCGGCACCACTACTCTGAACGCCATCGGTGAGATTGCAGCGGCGGAGGGTGTCTCGAAGTTCGAGATCATCCGCAACGCCGAGCACTACACGGCGCTTTCGAAATCCGCGCCCAATCTGCGGATGTTTGCCGAACTGATTCTGAATCTGCAGAAGATCGCAGCTGAGGAGCCGCTCCACGTGCTGTTTGAGAAGACCATCGAGCTGTCGGGGTATAAGCAGATGCTGCTGGCTGCAGGTATTACCGAACTGGATCGTCTGGAGAACATCCAGGAGCTGATCTCCAACGCCATCGAATACGAAAATTCGGTAGAAAACGCTACGCTGGCAGGCTTTTTGGAGGAAGTCGCGCTGGTATCCGACGTGGATAACTACGACAAGGAAGCCGACGCAGTGGTACTGATGACCATCCACAGTGCAAAGGGTCTGGAGTTTCCCGTGGTGTTTATTGCAGGCTTTGAAAACGGCATCTTCCCGGGCATCCAGTCCATGACCGATCCCGCCGAGCTGGAGGAGGAGCGCAGACTGGCCTACGTTGCTATCACCCGCGCCAAGGAGCAACTCTATCTGACCCACGCCCGCGAGCGAATGCTGTTTGGCCGCACCCAGTACAATCCCGTATCCCGCTTTGCGGAGGAGATTCCCGAAGAACTCATCGAGACGGTCGCAGAGCCGAAAAAGCAGAGCGATTTTAACATTCCTTCCTTTATTAAAAAGCCCGCTAATGCGGTGAAGGAAACAACGGTGTTCGATATGAAGCCGAAAAAGGAGCCTGCGGCGGCGATACTGCCCGGTACGAGAGTGGTTCACGCGTCATTTGGCAAGGGAGAGATCCTGTCTGCCCGTCCCATGGGCGGAGACGTTCTCTATGAGGTTGCCTTCGATTCGGTCGGCACCAAGAAACTGATGGGTACGTATGCAAAACTGAAGGTAGATGAATAAACCTATCCCTTAAAACAGCCGCTGTTCGTATAGAATGGCGGCTGTTTTGGTGAAAAGTGACAAAATCACCAATGTGCTTTTGTGCAAAAGGCACGATACTTGTCCAAAGTGCCGAAGTGAAAAAAGTTTCGAAAAAGGTATTGACAAAGGTGGGATGGTGTGGTATACTACTGAAG
>JAFTKV010000063.1 GCA_017453085.1 Clostridia bacterium | reverse complement strand
GGGCTTGCTCCCGCCGTTTGAACATAACCAAATAACAGAATGATCCCAAACAATTCACGATCAATATACGATTAGCACATTCATTTAAGTTAATCCAAGCGGCGGGAGCAAGCCCCCGCCCTACGGCATTGGAATCCAATGGGTTGGTTCAAGCGGAGCAATCCTTCCGCTTCCCTTCCCCGTCTAACCAACGATAGGGTTGCCGAAAATTGCGTTTCAGCAACCCGTAGGGTCAATTGTTTTCCAGATAATACTCCACAGAGCAGAGCTTGACGCTGAGGGCGAAGATCTCCGCCGCCAGCTTCAGGTCGTTCAGAGGAGGATAGGAAGGCGCGATACGGATGTTGGAGTCCTGCGGATCCTTTCCGTAGGGATAGGTTGCACCTGCACCGGTCATCACCACGCCTGCCTTCTTGCAGCGGGCAACGATCTTCTTGGCACATCCGGGGAGGGAATCGAAGGAGATAAAGTAACCGCCGCAGGGATTCGTCCAGCTGCCGATCTCCAGACCGCCCAGCTCGCGCTCCAAGGTGTCCTCTACCATCTCAAACTTTGGACGGAGGATATCGGCGTGACGGCGCATATGCTCCACCATACCGTGGATGTCGCCAAAATAGCGAACGTGTCTGAGCTGGTTCACCTTGTCGTGACCGATAGTCTGATGGGTCAGCTGCTTCTTGATGTCCTCCAGGTTGTTCAGCGAGGTTGCGATCGCCGCAATGCCCGAGCCGGGGAAACTGATCTTGGAGGTAGAAGCGAACTTGTATACCAGATCGGGATTTCCGGCTCTCTTACACTCGGCAAGGATCTCAATCAGGTGATCCTGACGGTCGTCGTAGAGGTGGTGCACGCAGTATGCGTTATCCCAGTAGATGCGGAAATCGGGAGCGGCAGGCTCCAGACGAGCCATACGGCGAACGGTCTGGTCGGAGTAGGAAATCCCCTGAGGATTAGAGTATTTCGGTACACACCAGATGCCTTTGATGGATTCGTCCTCTGCTACCAGCTTTTCGATAAGATCCATATCGGGTCCTTCGGAAGTCATGGGGATATTGATCATCTCGATGCCGAAATATTCGGTGATGGCAAAGTGACGGTCATATCCGGGAACGGGGCAAAGGAACTTCACCTTATCCAGCTTGCACCAGGGGGTGCTGCCCATTACGCCGTGGGTCACGCTGCGGGAGATGGTATCGTACATCACGTTCAGGCTGGAGTTGCCGTAAATGATGACGTTTGCGGGAGCTACCTCCATCATATCGGCCAGCAGCTCCTTGGCCTCGGCAATACCGTCCAGCACGCCGTAGTTACGGCAGTCGGTACCGTCGTCGCAGGTGAGATCGCAGTCGCTGCTCAGAACGTCCATCATGCCCATGGACAGATTCAGCTGATCGACGGAGGGCTTGCCTCTTGCCATGTTCAGCGACAGATCCATGCCCTGGTATTCCTTGTACTTTGCGGTCAGCTCTGCCTTCAGCTCCAGAAGCTGTTCTTTGGTTAAATCTTTGTATGCTGCCATTGGTTGTAGTCTCCTACGATAATAGATTTCTAAATTGAATGTGATTACTCGCCGTCACAGGGCTCTAGCGTTTCTGCCAGGTGATTGGACAAAATCGCCAGCGAGGTGGCCATATTTTCATAGCGCACCAGCACTCCTGCAGGAACCTGCAGATGAGCGGATGCGAAGCTCCAGATGGCACGAATGCCACAGGAAAGCAGCTGCTCGGCCACCGTCTGCGCCGCTGCAGCGGGAACGGTAAGCACCGCCATGCGGATATTTTCCCGACGGCAGTAGCTCTCCATTTCTGCAATGGGTAAAACCGGCTTGCCCGCCACCTCTCTTCCGCACACGTCGAAAGAGAGATCGAAGCCCGCCTCGATGTGGAGGCCGTACTGCGCAAAGCCTTCGTAACTCATCAGTGCTCTGCCCAAGTTGCCCACACCCACTAAAATGGCACGGTTGGTATTGTGATATCCCAAGAAAAGCTCGATGTCGTGAATGAGTTCAGAAGTAATATAGCCCACCTTGGGTCTGCCACCCTTGCTCACCGATGCCAGATCCTTGCGTACCTGCACATCATTAAGCCCCAGCGCCTCTGCGATCACCGTCGCAGAGACTGTCGGCACATTTTGTGCCGACAGTCCCTTCAGATAATGCAGATAACCGGGGAGCCGCTGAACGGTCAGAATGGAAACTGAATTCATTTGCATAGTGCTCCCCCTTTCAGGATAAACTTAGAATAGGATAATCAGGAACTGAGAAACCAGCACCACTGCGATCAACGCGATGGGATAGGTAGAGGCATATGCCGCTGCCACATCCTCGGTTCCCGCGGTACCGATGAGCGTACCCAGCGCGGGAGTAGAAGTCATACCGCCGGTGATGGATCCCAGGTTGTTGAGCAGGCTGAGCTTCAGCACATACTTGGCGAAAATGAAACCGATAATCAAGGGAACCAGCGTCATAATGATACCGTATACAAAGTACATGGGATCAAAGTTGGCAACAAATTCTGCGCCGCCGGGAATGCCTGCACCTACCAGGAACAGAACCAAGCCCAGCTCTCTGAACAGCTTCAGAGTGGATGCCTCAGGCATAATGCTGATCTTGCCGATTCGGGAGAAGTGACCCATAATCAAGCTGACCAACAGACAACCGCCGGTAGTAGTCAGCGAGAAACAGGTACCGCTGAGGCCCTCACCGGAAAGAGGAATCTTCACCTTTCCGAGAATGGTACCCAGAATTGCGGCAAGAGAAAACGCCGCGATACCCATGTGATCCAGATGGAGCAGCTTGCCGGTAAAGCTCTTCTTGGTGGCTTCTTCTTTTACCACCAATTTCGCCCGCTCTTCCTCCATATTGGCTCTGGTAAGCTTGGGAATCAGCTGTACGAACAGAACGACGCCGATGACACCGAAGATATACGCAATGCCATGACCTACCGATACCAATCCGGTATATTCTTCTGCAACGGTTGCTTTTGCCGCAGAGAATGCGGGAGTGGAGGTCAGTGATCCGGAGAGCAGACCGACAATCATGGCCACAAAGCCGTCCTGCTCCTCAATGGTTCCGCCATAGCCGATGACCTCGCCCAGACCGATACAGCCTGCAGCAGCCAGACCGCCTGCCAGGATGATTACCACACCCAGCAATACGTAAGACTTAAAGTTTCTCTTGAAGTTTCCGAAAAACTTAGGACCGGCAATGAAACCAACAGAAGTAACAAACAGGATCAGACCCAGATTCTCAACGAGGGTCAATGCTTCCTCCAAATAATGCACGGTTGTATCGCCGCTGGTGATAATCACCTGCGCATTGAGCTGTTCATAACACAGCGCACCGAACAGCAATGCAATAATGAATACACCGGCATCACCCAAGGAAACACCCTTGACAGTAATACGCCCCAGTGCATATCCTACGAACAGAATAGCAAAAATGCACATCAGCAGATAGGAAATACCGGTTACGGAAATAACTCCGCCAAATAAATTCATATGAAATCAAGACCTTTCTATCTCAGACTGTCAAATAGCCTTCTGATTGGTATAATTAGGCAGGAGCTTGGGAGAAACTACATCGGTCTCGATGCCTGCCTCTGCCATTTCCTTTGCAAATGCGTCCACGTGGGACAGGGTCAGCGCGCCAACCTCTACGTCCTTGGACTTTGCGGATGCGCTCTTACCTGCGTTTCTGCCGAATACGATGATGTCCAGCAGAGAGTTGCCCATCAGACGGTTGCGTCCGTGGATGCCACCAACTGCCTCACCTGCAACGTACAGGTTCTCGATCTTGGTGGTCATACCGTCAGCGGAGATATCCAGACCGCCGTTCTGATAGTGGAGAGTGGGGTAAATCAGGATGGGCTCCTTGCGGATATCGATGCCGTACTTGCCGAACATACGCATCATTGCGGGGATGCGCTTTTCGATGGTACCTTCGCCGTTCTTGAGCTCGATCATGGGAGTATCCAGCCAGATGCCCTCGCCCTGCTCGGTGGGAACACCGTTGCCGCGGCGGCACTCACGGATAACAGAGGATGCGCACACGTCACGGGTTTCCAGGGGATGCATAAATACTTCGCCGTTTACGTTAACCAGCTTTGCGCCCAGAGAACGAACCTTCTCGGTTACCAATGCGCCGAAGATCTGGGAGGGATATGCAGCGCCGGTGGGGTGATACTGGAGAGTGTCAGCGTAGAGCAGTCTTGCGCCTGCACGGTAGCCCAGAACCAGACCGTCTGCGGTAGCACCGTAGTGGTTGGAGGTGGGGAAGCCTTGATAGTGCATACGGCCTGCGCCGCCGGTTGCGATGACAACGGTCTTTGCCTTTGCGATGAGCAGTTCCTTGGTTTCCATGTTCATCAGAACTGCGCCTGCTGCCTTGCCGTTCTCGTCGAGGATCAGCTCGATTGCAGCGGTGAAGTCCACAACGGGAATGTTACGGTTGAGCACCTCATCACGGAGAGTACGCATGATCTCTGCACCGGAGTAGTCCTTTGCAGCGTGCATTCTCTTTCTGGAGGTACCGCCGCCGTGGGTGGTCACCATGGTGCCGTCGGGCATCTTGTCGAACTCCACACCCAGGTCGTTGAGCCACTGGATGGCATCGGGAGCCTCGTTAACCAGTCTGTACAAGAGCTCGGGCTTTGCGGCAAAGTGGCCGCCGCCGAAGGCGTCTAAGTAGTGGATTGCGGTGGAATCGTTGGGCTTGTCAGCAGCCTGAATGCCGCCCTCTGCCATCATAGTGTTGGCGTCGCCCATACGGAGCTTGGTTACGATCATAACCTTTGCACCGTTGTTGTCAGCCTCGATGGCTGCGGAAGTGCCTGCTCCGCCGCCGCCGATAACCAGCACGTCTACGTCGTAGTCAACCTTGGACAGATCGATGTCT
>JAFTKV010000062.1 GCA_017453085.1 Clostridia bacterium | reverse complement strand
TTCAAATACCTCATAGGCCCGCTTGGCAGCTAGGATCTCCCCAACGGAGGTTATGCGGATAAAAGGGGGTCACCGGGATAAGAACAATATGCGAAGTATCCCAAGCCCCCGTCCCCGGAGCGCCGCCGCCTCAAACGGCTCCTTTTCGTAAAGGAAGCGATTCCCGAGTATCAGGTGGTCCTGCTGTCGGTGAACCATTGTCCTGCCAGAAACACCATTCGCCCGCAGATCAGCGAGACGAATCGGCTTATGCAGAATCTGGCGGCGCAGTACGACTGGATCAGCTATGCAGAGGTGGAGTACGCATTCTGCGATAACGGCACTACCCCCGACAATTATTGGTTTATTGACGGCCTGCATCCCTCTGCCGCAGGCTACAAGCAGAAGATCGTGCCTGCGATCCGTTCGGCATTGCTGGGAGAGAATCAGTCCACGCTGAACGACGATCTGTCCGATGAGCTGCTGAAGGCCGCCAAGTCCATCCAATACGCCCGGCTGACCAATTACCGCGAAAGCGCCTTCCGCGCGGAGGAATGGACGGTCGCCAAGCCCTTGTACGAAGCGGCTGTTGCCAAGATCGAGGCCTGCAAGACTGCCGAAGAGGCAGAAGCACTGAATCTGTCGTCCTACGTCGACCAGCTGGAGCAGATCAAAAACGTAGGCGATTACAGCTTCGAGGAATTTATATCCGGAAACGGATGCGACAAATGGGAGACCGATACCTTCCGTGAGGCGTTGGAGAGCGGTAAAAACGGCAGCTTCAAGCTGGTTCACGACGGACACAGACTCAATACCAATACGCTGTACAGCGATATGACCTTTCTGTTCAAGCTCAGCGACGTAAACGGAATATTTGACGTAGCAGGTCCGCTCTTCCGCGCAACCCAATCGGATGCGCTGGGCATTCAGGGGTACATGATCAATATCGTTACCGAGCCTAATTACATCCAGATCTGGTACTTTGAGGAATGCTTCGGTACGGCTAACAAGAATATGCACTACATTGGCGGATGGGTCTTCCCGGGCGAGGTGGAGGACACCGAATTCCGTGCGATCGTAGAAGGGAATATGGTCTACATTTACACCGAAGAGGACTATCAGGCGAAGGGAAAGGATGCGTACGGCTGCAGTGCCGACCTCTCCTTCGGCGGCAAGCTGACGCCTTATACGTCCGGTGCATACGGCGTGCTGTGCTGGAACAGCAATACCGGTGCCACCGGCATGATGACGATCAGCGATATTCAAGGCACACCTTTTCAACCTTAATCTGTCATATACCAATCACAAAAAGATCGCATTATGCGGTCTTTTTGTGATTGATGAGGGAAATAGTTTGTTTTAGTAATAAAAATGAGTTTGGAAAGGCGAAAAAGGAGAAAAGTATTGCAAATCGAAGAAAACTGTGATATAATAAAAGTTACGATATGATCGAATAACGGAGGAATCAAAATGAAACGATACTTACCTTCCTTGCGATACGTCCTGTTAATTCTGACGGTAATCCTGTGCGCGTGGTGGCTTCCGGCAAGGTCGGAGGCGGCAGCGCAAGCCGCACCGATTGACTATTACGGCAGATATGCCCTGTCCTTGGAGCCGAATGCCAAGGCACTGCTGTACGCCTATGATCAGCTCGTAGCCGGAGTTGAGACGTGCGAAGAGGAGATCGCTGTGTACGACGGAAAGCACCCGCTGTCTACCTCTGAATTGCTGACCGTCTTTGAAGCCTACGTGCGAGATCATACCGAGCAGTTCTGGCTCAGCGGAGCCTATTCGTATAGGTATAATACCGCAACCGTCATCAGCGTTTTGCCCGGCTATATCATGTCCGGCAGCAAGCTGACTGCTGCCAAAGCTGCGTATGAGGATGCCGTGAACGAGTATCTGTCCTGTCTGGACGATTCCATGAGCGATTTCGAAAAAGAGCTTGTGCTTCACGATAAACTGGCGCAATCGGTGGTCTACACGCAAACCGGAAACGCTCATAATTCCTACGGTGCACTGGTGGAAGGGAAGGCGGTCTGCGAGGGATATGCGGAGGCGTTCCAGTATCTGCTGCAGCGGGCAGGGATCCAATCCTTCGTCGTGTCCGGCGTTTACGTGAATCCCGACACGGGAAAGCAAGTCAATCACGCATGGAATCTGGTTCGGATCGACGGCGAGTATTATCACACCGACGTGACCTGGGACGACCAGAGCATACACACCTATCACGCATACTTCAATTTGACCGATACGGTGATGCAGGAGGATCACGTTTTTGATACGCCTGCATACGCCCTGCCGGTCTGTGATTCTCTGCAAGCACAGTATTTCACCGTTATGGGCGGCAGACAGGGCAAAACCTATTCCGCAGAAGAAATTGCCCAACGCCTGCAGAACGGTAATCTGCAGACCAGTCTTTACATTACCGAAAGCATGGATGCGTTCGTCATCTGGCTGAATCAGCATATTTCGGATATCGCCAAATCCATCGGGATCACGGGGGGCTATTCCTATCACTATTCCCATTTGGGCAGAGAGTTCGTGCTGAATGTCGGCGAGACTTGTACGCACACGAAGCTGACTCTGGTCTCTGCCATGGACGCTACCTGTGAGACCAACGGAAATATTGCCTATTATCAATGTGCCTGCGGAAGATGGTATACCGATTCCCAAGCGACTACCCCGATCACCGATCCCAGCAGCGTGGTGATCCCCGCAACGGGACACGATTATTCCCACAAACGGATGGAGCCTGCCTATTTGAAGAGCGCAGGAGCAGACTGTCAGACCTATGACGTTTATTGGTACGCTTGCGCTCAATGCGGCGACAGTGCAGGGAACGGCGCAACCAATCGCTACTATACCGGCACTACGGTGGGAAATCACCGCTTTACCGAAAAGGTTGTCGATCAGGCACATTTCGTATCGGGATCGGGCGCAGATTGCAAGAGCGCGAAGCAGTACTACTACGATTGCGCACATTGCGATCGGATGGGAACCGAGACCTGGAAATCCATCTCGTACGGAAAGCATCGGATGTCTACCGAGTGGTCGACGGATGGAGATCATCACTGGCACGCCTGCACGGTCTGCGATCATCGCTCGGACAGTGCCGCTCATGCAGACGGTGACCGGAACGGTAGTTGTGACAGCTGTGCTTACAAGATGAGCGTTACCCCTTCGATCACGGAGCCTGCAACCACCGAACCGGCGACTACAAAACCTTCGACTACCAAGCCGGAAACCACCGAATCTGTGATCACCACTCCCGCAGTGACCGAACCGACGGTTACCGAGCCTGTGACGACAGAGCCTGTAGTAACCAAGCCGATAACCACCGAGCCTACGATCACCGAGCCTGCAGCTACAACTCCGGCGACTACTGAACCGCCCATCACCAAACCCGCAACGACAATCCGGGTGATCACCGATCCTGTAGGAACGACTCCCGTAACGTCTGCACCTGCAACCTCCGATTCCTCTGCGGCAGACGCGAGCGAGGATGCCGATAATGACGGCAGCACCGTTGGGATCATCCTTGGTACGGTTGGCGTATTGGCAGGCGGAACGGTCACCGTCAGCGTGATCCTGCTTCGAAAGCGGAAATTCCGTGTATCGTAAAGCTGCCGCACTAAATCGTTAAATCACTATAAACACACCTCACCGCGTGTCTGCATCAACAGACAAGCGGTGAGGTTTGTTTATGAGAAAGAGAAGGGGAAGAATTATTTCGTGCCGAACAGCCGATCTCCCGCATCGCCCAGACCGGGGAGGATGTAGCCATTCTCGTTAAGGCATCTGTCCATAGTGGAAACGTAAATGCTCACGTCAGGATGAGCCTCCGCCACGCGGGTAATGCCCTCGGGAGCGCCGATGATTGCCATAAATTTGATAGTCTTGCATCCCCGCTTTTTCAGAAGGGAGATAGCGTCGCAAGCGCTTCCGCCGGTAGCCAGCATAGGATCCACTACCAGCACCAGCTTGTCCTCGATTCCCTCGGGGAGCTTGCAATAATACTCGCAAGGCTCCAGCGTCTCTTCGTTACGGTACATACCGATATGTCCCACACGGGCGGAAGGGAAGAGCACGTGAATGCCGTTGACCATTCCAAGGCCTGCCCGCAGGATGGGCACGATGGCGATGGCGTTGTCCTTCACCACCTGCTGGGTGCAGGTCTCCAGCGGCGTTTTTACCGTGATCTCGGTAGTGGGAACGCCCTCCTTCAGGCATTCGTAGGTCATCAGCGTTGTGATCTCCTCTACCAGCTCACGGAATTCCTTCATGCTGGTCTTTTCATCCCGCAGGATAGCGATTTTGTGGCGGATCAGCGGATGATCGAATACCACAACGTTTTCGTACTGCTTCATATCATA
>JAFTKV010000061.1 GCA_017453085.1 Clostridia bacterium | reverse complement strand
TGGTGGAGTTGGGAGCGGTGAGACACTTCATATCGTCGTACATCCACATAAAGCCGCCGGGGATGTTCCGCTGGCAACCCTCCAGCTTTTCCTTGACCTGCTCTGCGGTATCGCCTGCAGACTTATTGTAATGGAGGCACCAGTAGCCGGGGATGATCTTCACGCCGCCGAAGGCGTTGTACCATTCTCTCACGTTGTTATACGCGCCGCCGTCGTAGCACTGAAGATAGATACGGTCACACAGATCGGGGCCCAGTCCCTTATAGACGTTGACCCAGTAATCCATCTGGTTGAAGGGGCAAAGAGTGACCTTCAGACCCATGCTTTCTACCATCTGACCGAACTTCACCGCATCCTCTACGTTGTAGTTAGACTCGTCGTCGTAGTTGATTGCGTCCGCGCCGCAAGCGTCGATGAGTGCCTTGAAGTTTTTGTACAGAATGGTGTCCTCGCCGATGCCGTCCCGATTGATCAGCGCAGAGATCGCCTCGAAATCCTTGGTGCCCCAAGCGCCAACCGAAAGCTCAATTCGGTTAACGGTGGTGGGCTCCTCCTTCAGATACTGCCAGCCGCCCTTCATGGTGTCGCCACCCACGAACTCGCCGTTTTCGGCAACCTTCAGGTCATTGAGGTACAGAGTACCGTCATCATATACGTGAACCGACCACAGCATAATGGTATCCCAGCCTGCTTCCTTCACATCCCTTAGACCGCGCTTGCCGATGTTGAAGGGGCCGCCGCCGAAGATCGCAGATACCCAACCGTTATCGGGCTCCTTCACGTCGGCAGGATCCTGCGTGGTGATGGGAGCGGTGGTGAGAGTAGGCTTTTCGGTGGTAGTTGCCGCAGTAGATGCAGTCTCCTCCGCGGTGGAGCAGCCGGTGAGACAGAACAGCGCAGCCAGTGCTGCAGCCATCAGTCGAATCAATGTTTTCCGTTTCATAGTGTAACTCCTGTCATGAACTTTGCCGATGCAAACAACTCGGCATTTATAGATTTATTATACCATTTTCCAAGCACAAAATCAATACGTTTCACATATTTCACTTACTTTCGGCACTTTCGGCAAATCGGGCTGCAGAAAATTGTGCAAGATGCCAAGTTTCACCACCCGCCGATTCCCTCCCGAGGCACAAAAAACGCCGTTATTTTTTCAAAAACGGTAGACAATCGAAAAAAACTGTGCTACAATAAAATATGAAGTAAATCTTACCATGGAAAGAAGGTATTTTCCTATGTCCGTTACCGCACATCGCGAACAGCTTGCAGAGCTGCTCCCCAACAAGAGCCTGACCGTCCTCTATTCCGGCATCCCCGTACACGTCAGCCAGGACGAATATTATCCCTTCCGCTGTAACCGTCAGTTCTTCTACTATACCGGTCTGACCCGTGAGAATATGGCACTGGTCATGTTCAAACGGGACGGCAAATGCTCCACCGTTCTGTATATTCCCGAGGCAGATCCCCACGCCATCCGCTGGATGGGCAATATGGTAATGCCCGACGAAGCGAAAGAGATCACCGGCATCGAGTCTATTCGCTATATTCAGAATCTGGAAAGAGATCTGCATTTTCATCTGTCTGCCGGTCTGGTAGACGCCGCTTATTTCGATACCGACCGCCACTCGTCGGAGGATCTGCCCGACTACAATCTGGCCAAAGCGCAGGACATTGCAAGTCGCTATCCCGCAATTCGGATCATGAATCTCCATCCGCTCACCGCCAAGCTGCGCAAGCGCAAGGATGAAGAGGAGGTTGCCACCATTCAGAAGGCGATCGACATCACCAAGAGCGGTCTGGAAGCGGTGATGGAAAACCTCCGTCCCAACATGTACGAGTATCAGGTACAGGCCATCTTCGAGGCGAAGATCTTCTCCGAGGGCGCGGAAGGTCCTGCCTTCCCCACCATCGCAGGTGCAGGCATCAACGGCACCATGCTCCACTACGGCACCAACCGGGAAATGTGCAAGGACGGCGATCTGATCCTGCTGGATCTGGGTGCCAAGATCGACGGCTACTGCGCCGACATCACCCGTACCTACCCCGTCAACGGCAAATTCACCGACCGTCAGCGACAGTATTATGAGATCGCACTGGCCGCCAACCGCGCGGTCGCCAAGGCAGCCAAGCCCGGTATGACCACCCGTGATCTCAACGACGTCTGCAAAGCCGTACTGGCAGATGGGCTGATCAAGATGGGCAAGATTGAGAAACCCGAAGAGGTGGGCAAATACTATATGCACGGGGTCAGCCATCATCTGGGCATCGACGTTCACGATATTACCGATGCATCCGACTATGCCCTGTGCCCCGGCTGCGTGATCACCGACGAGCCCGGTCTGTACATCGACGAGGAATGCATCGGCATCCGCATCGAGGACGATCTGCTCATCACCGAGGAGGGCTGCGTTTGCCTGTCCGAGGAGATCATCCGCACCCCCGACGATATTGAAGCCTTTATGGCAAAGCAGCAGTAATCCTACCCCGTTTTTTCCTGCATCCTATCGTATAGTATCAATAGGAGGGATTTTCCCATGAGCCAAGAGCATTCCATCATCCAATGGGTGAAGGACGCCAAAACCGATATGGCCGCCGCGGACGAGATGATTCGGGCGTATATGCCCTTCATCCGCAAGGAGACAGCCAAATTTCTCAAGCGGCCCCTGGTGGAGGAAAACGACGACGAGCTGTCCATCGCCATGATCGCATTTTACGAGGCGATCCTGGATTATTCCATTTTGCGCGGCTCGTTCCTGCACTTTGCGGCACTCCATATCAAAAGCCGTCTGATCGATCACACCCGCAAGGAAAGCCGTCATCGCGGCGTCGTTTCCATAGATCACCCTGCCTCCGAGGAGGAGGATACCCCTTTGCGGGATAAGCTGGCCGACCCCGACGATCCGCTAAACGACGGAATCGTGCGGGAAGCCACCCGCAGGGAGATCGAGGAGTTTTCGGCCGCCATCCGCGCCTTTGGCATTCAGCTGTCCGACGTAGCGGAGCACTGCCCCAAGCAGGAGCGAACGCTGGAGGCCTGTCGGACTGCGCTGACCTACGCCAAGAGCCGCCCGCAGATCATGGACGAGTTTTTGCGCACCAAGCGTCTGCCCCTGGCGCTCATCGCATCGGGCAGCGGCGTGGAGCGGAAAACTCTGGAGCGTCATCGCAAATACATGGTCGCTCTGCTCCTGGCCTACACTAACGGATTCGAGATCATCCGCGGACATTTGGGCTATGCTCTGCTGACGGGAGGGGATGCGCAATGAAATACATCGTCATGGAATGCCACTTCAGCTACGCCGTACTGCTGGACGAGAACGGCAAGTTCCTGAAAGCCGCCAATCGGGGCTATCAGGTGGGGCAAACGGTCTGCGATCCGACGCTGGTAGGCGATTATCGCTACCGTCCGCCGCTGTGGAGGATCTTTGCCCGCGCCGTGATGCTCCTTCTGCTGATCGCCGCCGTTTTCTTCGGCATCCGCTATTGCGACTATACCCGTTCCGAAGCCAATCGGAACAACGGTGCATCGTCTGATTCTGCAAGCACGGTGATCAGCACCGATCGCGCCAAGGAAATCGCACTCACTCCCGCAGGTCTTGCCGCCGACACCGTCACCGTCATCGGCATTGAGCTGGACGAGGAGGACGGCGCATCTGTCTACGAGCTGGACTTTGTGGCAGGCG
>JAFTKV010000060.1 GCA_017453085.1 Clostridia bacterium | reverse complement strand
TGATCTCCAAAGATCCATACGTGGATACCGTTCAAACTGCTCCCAATCTGGAGAGCGGCGAGCTACGGGTAAAAGCAACTCTCGGAAACTCCACCGCAAAAGCGATAACCGGTGACGTGATTCTGCGAATCTATGAGCTGGGTGTGTACACCGCTGGCAAGCCCGCAATGGAAAAGCTGATTCAGACAGTCACGCTGGAGAATCTCACCGTCGATGCAAAGGGTACGTTGGTACTCGATGAGACTGTGAAGATACCTGACTTTACCAAAGCAGGGAAGGCGTGGACTCCCGAGAATCCCTACCTGTACCGCTTGGAAATCGAAACGGTCGGTGATGTTGAAACCTATCGCTTCGGTATGCGCACCTTTGAAATAGACAAACAAACTGGCAAATCTCTGCTCAACGGCGACGTTTATTATCTGCGTGGTACGAATGTCTGCATCAATCGCTTCTTTGAGGACAGTCAAAGATCCGATCATCCTTGGGACGAGGAATGGGTCAGACAGCTGTTTGCCGAATACAAGTACGTCAACTGGGAGTCTGCTCGCTTCTGCGTAGGTTTCCCGCCCGAGTTCTGGTACGATATTTGTGATGAGATCGGATTCAGGGTGGTTGACGAGTACCCGTATTGGTTCTGTAACGATCAATCTCCTCGAGACGGATGCAAAGCAGACGATTTGACTGAAGAGGTTACCACTTGGATTTACGAGCGGGGCAACCATCCTTGCGTGATTTTCTGGGACATTCAAAATGAATCGAACACCGCATATGATATTCCTTTGACAGCGGCGGTCATCCAGCGGGTTAAGAATATCGATATTCAAAACCGTGTTTGGGAGAACGGCTGGGGACCTGTACAGGACAAGTATTATCCTGCTGAGCAGCATCCCTATCCCTTCGGATTCGTACCAAATTTCTCGCTGAGCGATATTGGATCCAATAAAATCTACTTCTATAATAACAACGATACCGTTGCGAATTACATCAATGAATACGGATGGCTGTGGGTGGATAGAGAAGGCGTTCCTACTTTGCTGACCGCAGGCGAATATGACGACGGCGATCGCGGATCGAATCCCGAAGAGTATAAGATCTTCTATGCCACCGGCGTTGCGCAAATGACCGAGCGGTACAGAGTTAGCCGTAAATACTTCGGCATTCTGCAATTCTGTGGATTGTCCTATTCTCATCCCAACGGAATCGGCTATACCAGTGACGTTCTGTGCCCCGATCTGACTACTCCCATCGTTCGGGAAGAGTTGAAAGAGAAAATGCGCGGTGCCTTTGCATCAGTGGGAATCGTCATCAACGATTGGAGCACCAGCGGCAAGGGCGGAACAACGAGAAGTGTTCCGGTTATCATTGTCAACGATCTGAACGAGGACATTACCAAGACGGTTACGGTGACGCTGTATAAGAATCATAAGGAAGCAGAGCTTGAGAAGATCACCTCTGTAACCAAAACTATTTCCGCTAAGGCGATGGAGGTTACCAAGGCAACCGAATTCCTTCTGGATATGCCTGCCGACGGTGGCAATTATACCATCGTGGCGTCTTACGATGTTGAGGGCGAAAATCCTATTTGCAGTACCCGTTACGTTGTACTGTCCAAGGGAGAAGGTGCGGTAACACCTCCCGAAACCGAGGAGAAGCCGCCTGTAACCGAGGAGGAGCTTCCTTCCACCAATGATCCCGTTGTTGACGATCAGCCTTCTAAAAACAATCCTACTGTTCCGCAGTCTCCCACTAATGAACCTGCAGAGTCGGGACTGTGGATTGGGATCGCAGTTGCGGGCTTGGTAGTGGTTGCCGCAGTAGTGGTAATGATTGTATATCGGCGCAAAAAGTAAAATCGGCATTGGCTACAGTATTTGCCTATGCTTATAGAAAGTGTTTGGAGCACTCCTTCTGAAAGGGGGAGTGCTCTTAAAATACGTAAAAATATTGAAATTGAACTTGTTATTCAAAAAGGAGCCATAAATATGAGCATTTTATTGGAAATATCCGAGAATTTGCAAAAGGGAAAGGCTAAAATCGTTAAAACACTTGTGCAGGAGGCCATCGATAACGGAATCCCTGCATCTCAGATTTTGAGCGACGGTTTAATGCCCGGAATGAATATCATCGGTGAAAAATTCAAGAATAATGAAGTATTTGTCCCCGAGGTTCTGGTGGCTGCTCGTGCTATGAATATGGGCTGTCAACTTTTGAAGCCGTTATTGGCTGAAGAAGGAGTCAAGGCGTCGGGCAGAGTCTGCATTGGTACCGTGCAGGGCGACCTACACGACATCGGCAAGAATCTGGTGAAAATGATGATGGAGGGCAAAGGTCTGGAGGTCATCGATCTTGGCACTGATGTTGCTCCCGAGACTTTTGTGCAGACTGCAATCGAGCAGAACTGTCAGGTGATCTGCTGTTCTGCACTCCTGACTACCACCATGGGAGTGATGGAAAAAGTAGTGAATGCAGCAGAATCGGCAGGCATCCGTGATCAGGTGAAGATCATGATCGGTGGCGCCCCCGTATCGCAGGAATTCTGCGATCAGATTGGCGCCGATGTCTATACCGTTGATGCTACCAGTGCTGCAGAAGCCGCAGTCAGATTGTGTGAGGTTAACTGATATGAAAGAATTAACATCTCGTGAACGAATGCTTCGCACCTTTCGTCATCAGGACGTAGATCGGATCGTGCTGACCGATATACCGTGGGCAGGCACGATCCAGCGTTGGCAGAGGGAAGGAATGCCTCTGGGAATTGAATGGGAAGACTATTTCGGCTTTGACAAGATCGTGCGAATTCAACCTGACAACTCTCCTCGTTATCCCTTCCGCGTGCTGGAGGAGGACGATCGCTCTCGCGTGATCACCACCGCATGGGGCAAGACAGAGCGCCATTTCAAGGAGCTGGACTCCACCCCCGAATCGCTGAGCCATTATTACGATTCTCCCGAGCGCTGGGAAGAGGCCAAGGCGCGGATGCTCACCGATTACGATGATCGGATTCCGTGGGCGTTTCTGAAGGAAAACTATCCAAAGTGGAAAGCAGAGGGACGCTTCTTACAGCTGGTTGTTTGGTTCGGATTTGATGTGTCTCATTCCCACATGGCAGGAACGGAGAACGTGCTGATCGGAATGTACGAGGATCCCGATTGGGTCATGGATATGTTTGACACCTATCTGACCACCTCCTTAAAGCAGTGCCAGAAGATTTTGGATGCTGGCTACGAATTCGACGGCATCTTCTGGTATGACGATATGGGCTACAAGGGCTCACCCTTCTTCTCGCCCGCAACCTACCGTGAGATCGTCAAGCCCTTCCACAAAAAGGCAGTCGATTGGGCGCACGAGCGCGGAATGGTGACCGAGATGCACTCCTGCG
>JAFTKV010000059.1 GCA_017453085.1 Clostridia bacterium | reverse complement strand
TTGACGGTAACGATATGCACGCCCTCGCCTGTCAACGCATTCAGGTAAGCCGGCAGTGTGGAAACAAGCGTTTTACCTTCACCGGTCTTCATCTCGGCGATTCTGCCCTGATGCAGGATGATACCGCCCATGATCTGTACACGGAAGGGACGCTTGCCCAGCACTCGGTCTGCTGCCTCGCGGACTGCCGCAAAGGCGTCGGGCAGGATCTGATCCAGCGTTTCGCCGGCAGCCAGTCTTTCCTTCAGCGCGGGGGTGACGGCAGACAGCTCGGCATCGGTCATATCGGCGTAATGATCCGCCAGTGCCTCTACGGCGTTCACCAGCGGCGTGATTTTCTTGATCTCTTTGGTACTGCTGGTACCAAACAGTTTGTTGAGCAAACTCATTGGAATATACCTCTTGATTGATTTTCGTCAGATGAGCATAGGTACTCATTTTTATTCATACGGATCTATTATACTACAGATTTGGAAAAAAAGAAATAGGAAATTGTAAAAAATATTGCAATTTCGAAAAAAATATGCTAAGATGGAAAGGTATTTTTCAAATAACGGGGAGTTTTTGGCCATGTCGGCATTTCTCTCCGCAGGAGGATGTATGAACGATCTGAATATTGCCCTCATCGAGCCGGAGATCCCGCAGAACACCGGCAATATCTCCCGCACCTGTGCGGCCATCGGCGCGGCACTCCATCTGGTAAAGCCTATGGGATTTGCCATCGACGATCGCAAGCTGAAGCGGGCGGGGCTGGATTACTGGGATAAGCTGGAGATCTATTATTACGAAAATCTGGAGGAATTTCTCCAAAAGAACGCAGGCGAGGCGATGTATTTCTTCTCCACCAAGGCACCCCGCCGCCATACCGACGTGACCTATCCGAAAAAGGTCTTTCTGGTCTTCGGCAAGGAGACTGCCGGGCTGCCCGAATGGCTTCTGCAGGCAAACCCCGAGACCTCTGTCCGCATTCCCATGCGGGAGAATCTCCGCTCGCTGAATCTGTCCAACAGTGCGGCCATCGGCATTTACGAGGTGCTCCGTCAGCGGGATTTCGAAGGGCTGGAGTCTGCCGGTCAGCCCCGCACCTTCGATTGGGAGTAAGCGATGGCAGTATGGAAATCGGACGGTAATACCTCGCTTCCCCTCCTGCCGCTGGGGAATGGTAAGCTTTTGATCTGGGAGGAGGGTGCAGGCCTGTATAACGTGCGTGCAGGCTACAGTTCTCCCCACCTGTTTTCGATGACTCCCGATTTTGGCGGATGCTATCACGAGGTCGAATCTGCTCCATTGATAGACGGCAGAGGTATGCGCCATCGCTTGTATTACAGTACCGAGACGATCGGGATCCCCTCCCGCACGCTGTGCGATCTGGAACTGATCGATAGCATAGAGGAGAGTGAGCCGATTTTCGTTCGCCGTGTAGAAGGCATCACCGATTTTCGGTTTCGTCTGTCCATCCCCTCGTACGTTCGGACGGTCTACCATCCCTCCTATCGGTTCGGCAGATTGCGGGCGGATACTCTCTTTCTCACCGTCCCTGTGGGAACTGGATTTGACAGCGGACTTGCCACGATCCGTGAGCAGACCGTTGCGCTGGTGTTGAGCGGCGGGCTTTGCTACGATCCATCGGACAGCACCGTTTGCTCGGGCATGGAGCCGGGCGAGCTGTCGATTTTGTGGTACGATGATCCCGGAGAGCTGGTTCGAGCGGCGGATCGGCTGCTGCAATCCTTCCGTGACAGAGGATGGGATGAGGCGGCTGACGGCAAAACGGTGTCCGACTCTGCCGATCCTGTCGACTATCTGCTTGCGATGCAGGCAGAGTGCGGAGCCGTGGTGAGCGCACAGCGGGTGCCCTACGCCATAGCCACCGATCTGCCCGCCGTTTGCAGGCTGTTTTTACAGAGTGGGCACACGGATGTGGCGCGGCGGATGCTTCTGTACTGGACCCGGCAGACCGAGCGGCTGGGATTCGTTCCCTCGGTGCTGCTCTGTGGCGATCATGCTGCTTGTCCCCCGTGCAGATCCGACGCTTCTGCAGAAGCCGCCTATTTGCTGGCATCGGTGGATCTGTGCGAGAACGTCTCCTTGGACGATCGGGAGGGGACGTTGCTGTATCGGAGCATGCGGGAGGCGTTTGCCTCTCTGCTTCACCGCTTTCGAGAGGGTATGATCCCGTTCGATCCCCACATGCAGGCGGTTGAGGCAGGGCTTCTGGATCTTGAGCTGCTGTCTCAAGGCAGCGCGGAGGCAACTGCGCTGTCGATTCGGGCAGCCGAAGCCTTTGCGGCGTATTGTCAAGCCCGTCGTCTGCGGATTGCGAAGGACAACAAGGGCTATCTTGCGATCCTGCAGGACGCCGTCTGCCGTTACGAAAAGAATTTCCTCTTGAAGGGAAGGGTGATGCGCAACGCCCCCAAGCTGGAGGCCGTTACCCGCCGTCCCCGATTTATCCGCGGGATCTGCTCCCACTGTCGGCGAAGCGGTGCATATCTTGCTTACGATACGCTGGAGCTGGACAAATACGGACGGTATCTCTGCCGCCGTTGCTTTGCAGACTGTCGCAATCTGCCCGAGCGCACGGATCCCGCTCTGCGCATCTGCGCTCCCCGTGCAACCGTGCTGGCGGCATTGCTGACCGAAACTCCTGCAGCAATGGAGCAGCTGCTGTGGCTGGCCGTGGAGTATGATCACAGACGGCATAGCGCAGAATCACCGCTTTCCATGCGAGAGGGTGAGGTAGACGCTTTGCTCCTGCTTGCGCTGTGCCAACGAAGTGATGCGCTGGTGCGGCTCCTTTCGGAGGATGGAGAAGCGTTTGCACGGCTGCAAAGGGAAGTGGAGCCTGCGGCACAAACGCCCGAGGCACTGCTGGAGCTTCTGACCGATTCGGTTCGGCAGATCCTGCAATGGGAGAGCAATAGAGGGTCGTATTCCGCTCTGCTGTATGACATCATACCGCTTGGTGCGGCAACTTCTGCCTCTGCTACCGCTTTGGCGACGATCGCACTTTCATACGAATAAAAAACGGCTCTATAATAAATGTTGGGGTACCGACAGATAGAGCTCGAAAAAAATAACAAAAAAAGAGCATATCTGACAAAAATCTGGTAGAATGAAGTTACCACACAAAACATTCATCAGAGGTGTCGGATATGCTCAATTCATA
>JAFTKV010000058.1 GCA_017453085.1 Clostridia bacterium | reverse complement strand
CCGTGATCTGCGAGGTGCAGATTGCCGTGTACAGGCAAGCCGCCTCCGACTACATCGCCGGAGTATCCCTCAAGAGCAAAGCAGACGAACTGACAGAGCAAAAGGTGGAATACGCCCCCGGCAAATACAACTGGAACAAAAACCGTGTACAGCGAATGCTGACCGATCCGACCTATCTCGGTACGGAAACCCATCCGCCCATTATCGACCGTGAAACCTTCGACAAGGTGCAAGAGATCATGCAGTCGCGCAATACGCAGAAAGGACATCAGCGTGAGAAGGTATTCTCCTCCTCTGTAGTGCCGATCATCTGCGGAAAGTGCGGCGCATCCACCAAACGCAGATACGATGCAAGATGGGTAAACAATACGGTGCATATCTGCTCCAATCCCGAATGCAAAGCAACCTATGCCATAGGCGACGAGGCCCTGTGGGATTTAGTGAGAATCAAGATTGTAGCCGCAGACGAAACCGAGGTTGAGCCGTCCGAGGAAATCATGACGGCGGTGCGCCGGCTGACCAATGAGATCGACCACGACCTGCAAGGTCTCGATGTCGATGCTGAAACACTGAAAAACAAAATATTCGAATGTGCAGCTCTGCAATATGCAGCCTTACACATCAAGCGACGGGAGAGCGTGGATTTCACAGAGATGAAACCGCACTCTCCCGTTTTAATTCGGGAAATCAAAAAACGAGTATCCGCCGTCATGCTCGACGGAACGGAAGAAATCAGATTACAAATGACCGACGGTCAGGTAATCGGAAAGGAGAACGACAATGACACCGACTGTAGCTGAACCGTTAGTAAAGACCGTCCGAGTTATACCACCGACCATCGTTATCGACCAAACACCAACGGTCAAACGACAACTGCGAACCGCAGCCTACTGCCGAGTATCTACCGACTCCGATGAACAGGAACTGAGCTTTGAAGCACAGGTGGCAGCTTACACCGACAAGATCATGAGTAATCCCGAATGGTCACTCGTGGGAATCTTCGCAGACGAAGGTATATCCGGTACTCAGGCAGACAAGCGAAAAGACTTTATGCGAATGATAAGGATGTGCCGAAAAGGTAAGATCGATCAGATCATCACCAAATCAGTCAGCCGATTTGCAAGAAACACTGTGGACTGCCTCAACTATGTGAGAGAACTGAAGCAACTCGGTATCCCCGTGATCTTCGAAAAAGAAGGTCTCAATACCATGCATATGACGAGCGAAATCTACATCAGTATGCACGGCATCTTCGCTCAGTCCGAGTCTGAGTCATTAAGCGGAAACGTAAAATGGGGCAAACAAAAAAGTGCCGAGAAAGGCAATGTAGCCATCAGCTACAAAAACTTCCTCGGCTATCGAAAAGGTGCAGACGGAAAACCCGAAATCGTCCCCGAAGAAGCCGAAACGGTCGTGATGATATACGACTGGTTCCTCGACGGCGACAGCATCCGCACCATCAAATACAAGCTCGAAGCCGCAGGCAGACTCTCGCCGACCGGAAAGACCACGTGGAGCGAGTCTACCATACGCTCAATACTCACCAACGAAAAGTACAAGGGCGATGCACTCCTCTGCAAGACCTATATCGTCAACTGCATCACAAAGGAGAGCAAGAAGAACACCGACCGTCCTCAATACTATGTCACGAACAACCATCCTGCTATCATACCGAGAGAAAAGTTCGACAGAGTACAGATGGAGCTTGCAAGGCGTGGCAGTCTGAAAAAGAAACGGCAGACGGGCGTAAAGACCGAGCTTGGCAAATACTCAAGCAAATACGCCCTCACCGAATTGCTGATCTGCGGAAACTGCGGAACAGCCTACCGCAGATCGGTATGGAGCAAAAACGGAAAGAAGAAAGCTGTGTGGCGGTGCATCAGCCGAATGGAATACGGCACGAAATACTGTCCCGACTCGCCCACAATCGAGGAAACAATCCTTCATAGAGCGATAGTTGAAGCGATCCAAGAGATTGTCAACGACAACGGATGCCAACTCGCCATCAAGAACCTGCAAGCCCACATCCGAATGTATTACGGCAGCAGTGATGACAACAGTCTCGCAGCCGACGAACTCCGACTCAATCAACTTATCGCCGAGGTAATGAACCGAGCCAAGCAAAGCGATGCTGACAGTGAAGAATTCCTCGCACTCTCCCAAGAGATAGCCGAAACCAAAAAGCGGATCGCCGCAAAGAAAGAACAGCAGATTGCCGCCCATGCGAACGAAGCAAGAATGAACGAAGTCCTCGGAACACTGGACGTACTGAAGAATCATCCAATCGACTACGATGACAGCATAACAAGAAAGCTCGTCGACTGCATCAAGGTGGTATCCAAAAACGAACTGCTCGTCATCTTCAAGGGCGGCATTGAAAAGACAGTAAGGATGGAGTAAGGAGATGGAAAAATGCTCGTGCGTTCAGTCATATACTGCTGGGGGTTCGATTTTATGCGACCCTTCCAAATAAAGAAGACACCCCACCGGGTGTCTTCTTTATTTATGTGGTTGAGTGAGGGATTTGAACTCATCTAAATGCAGATGTCCGGTGGACATCTGCTTGCCGCCGGACTCGACGGCGGCAACACAATAGTTTTCTTCCCGCATGGGAAGAAAATGCAGATCAAATCCCTCCATCTTGCCCTAAATCGTAAGCTTTTGGCAGAAACCTGCTGATTTTACATTTCCTGGATAAGTCGCAGTTGCGCTGATGGCGGACTTATGATATAATTACTCCAGGAGGTGTTATTATGAAGAAAAGAACTGTAAATAAGCTTATTGTCGTAATTTCAGTTGTCTTGCTTGTCCTTATTATCCACTTCCTGCTAATCAAACCGATTTGGTTTTGGGACCTGGATCGGGTGGAATTATATTCATCTGATCATAATCGCGGTGGACAAGTTACACTGACACCCTTTGAGGCGTGGATCGCGATTGCGCTATATAATGTGTCTCCATATGCCGGTGAAATTTGTGCCGAACCGTGTTGTGATTTATTGTCTTTGCGTGTTTATTATGAGGACGGTAGCAGATTGCGGATTTCACTAGGGACAAATACGAAGATGAATATTTATACTCCGTATAATACTTTTGAGGATAGCTACCGTATTGAGAGTGCTGTGCTGATTAAGTATTTGGACCTACTGGTATCAATTTACGATCTTCCAACACTTAAAAGCCTCAAATGATAACGAAAAATGAAAGGCGGCATGCTTGTGCATGCCGCCTTGATCGTTATTACAGGGATTCCATTACCTTGCGGATCCGCTGGCAGGTACGCTCGTAGCCCAGGATCTGCATAACGGTGTACAGGTCGGGGGAGTTGGTCTTGCCGGTAACCGCCTGACGGATAAAGGTAGACACATCCGCCACCGTGCCGGGGAAGGCGGTGGGGTCGGCCTTATAGGCCTTCATATCCGTGGTGAAGCCGATGGACTCGGTGATCGCCTTTACCTTCTCAAACCATACGCCGGAATCGTCCGCGATATCAAAGGCCTCCAGGAATTTCTCCAGAACGGTGCGTACGGTAGCGGCGCTGAACTTCTCGTCGAATACGGGAGCATCCAGATACTCGTCGTAGAAGAAGCCCATGTAAGGCTTGGCTTCCTTCCAGGTGGCAAGGTCCTTTCTGGGCTTCTTGCCGCCGCGGCCGATGGCCAGGATCTTCACCGCGTACTCGGGATCGGCAGTGAGCTTTGCTGCAAAGTCGGCATCGAATTCTTGTGCCCACTCCACCAGAAGGTCATAAACAGTCTGGGCATCCATCCGGGAGATCACATTCTTGGATACATCCGTCAGCTTCGCGTAGTCAAACAGGGAGCCGGCGGGATTCAGCTTCTTGGGGCTGAACTTGAACTGCTCCGCGGG
>JAFTKV010000057.1 GCA_017453085.1 Clostridia bacterium | reverse complement strand
GGTCAGGGCATCCATGCCGGTGGCAGCAGTCAGGCCCTTGGGCATGGTGGACATCATATCGGGGTCCACAACCGCCACATTGGGGATATCATTCACGTCCACGCAGACGAACTTCCGCTTCCGCTCTACGTCGGTGATGACGTAGTTGATGGTAGCCTCAGCGGCAGTACCTGCGGTGGTGGGAACGGCGATGGTGTAAACGGTAGGGTTCTTGGTGGGGGCAACGCCCTCCAGAGAGCGAACGTCCTCGAACTCGGGGTTGTTGATGATGATACCGATGGCCTTGCCGGTGTCCATAGAGGAGCCGCCGCCGATGGTGATCATATAGTCTGCGCCCGATGCCTTGTAAGCGGCAACGCCCGACTGTACGTTTTCGATGGTGGGATTGGGCTTGATGTCCGAGTAGATGTAGTAGGCCATACCGGCACCGTCCAGGAGATCGGTCACCTTCTTGGTCACGCCGAATCTCACCAGATCGGGGTCGGATGCGATGAATGCCTTTTGGAATCCCTTAGCGGCGACGATGCCGGGGATCTCCTGAATTGCGCCCTTTCCGTGATAGGAAATGGCATTGGATACGAAGCGATTTGCCATAACTTATTTCCTCCGAATAAATCAGTATTTCCGTATCTGCCCTCCCGCCGAAGCAGGAAGGTCAGCTCTGATTGTATTATACACTATTGACAAATAAAAAGCAATAGCGAAATGCAAATTTGTTAAAAATACAATCGCTCTCGGTGAGCCGTCGACGAATATTGGGAATAATCGCATCTTTTTTTCAAAACCGCTTGCATTATTTGGCAGAATATGATAAAATACAAGCAACTATTTTCCATCCGAGGAGGAACAACCATGACACAGACCGAACGAATCACCCGCGCCAAAGAGGCTATTGAAGCTCACAAGGCGGTTTACTACAAGGACGGCGGCTACGACAGAGCCGATTTCTGGGATTACGCCGAGATCTTCGAGATCATTGACGATATGTACCAGATCACCGGCGATCCCGATTACAGAGCCCAGATCGAGGAAATGTATCAGTTCGTGCTCCGCACCTATCGGGAAACCTGGGAATACAACCCCTACAACGATGATATTATGTGGTTGGTCATTGCCCTCACCCGTGCGACCCTGCTCACCGGCGAGGAAAAGTACGTGCAGACGGCAAAGGTGAACTACGATCTTACTTTTGCCCGTGCTTGGGACGAGAAGTATTTCGACGGCGGTCTGTTCTGGCGCGTGGACAATCAGGCGAAGAACTCCTGTGTCAACTGTCCCGCTACCATCGCCGCTTGCCTGCTGGGTCAGGCACTCTCCGACGAGAGCTACTTTGACAAGGCAAAGGCGATCATGGCTTGGCAGAACAAGGTGCTGACCAATCCTGCCGAGGGCAAGGTCTACGACTGCATCAATCTGGAGGGCAAGTACAACTATTGGTCCTCTACCTACAATCAGGGCACCTACATCGGTGCCAACTGCCTGCTCCACGCTCACACCGGTGAGGAGGAGTACAAGCAAAATGCCGAGCGTGCCGCCGCTTATACCATGAACGAGATGTATCAGGGCGGTATCATGAACAACGAGGAGTGGGGCAACGACCTGCCCGGCTTCAAGGGCATCATGTCCCGCTGGATCCGCCTCTTTGCGCTCACCTACGACAGACCCGAGTATCTGGAATGGCTGCAGAAGAACGCCGACAGCGCAGATGCCAACAAGAACTCCAAGGGTCTGATGCAGACCAGACTGGGCGAGCAGACCGAGGAGATCGAATACGACGTCTTCACCTGCTCCGCCGCCGTTGCGATCTGCGTGAACGCGATTTAAGGGAGACGACTTAGGGAAACTTCTTGAAAGAAGTTTCCCTAAGAACCCTTCAAGAACTTTCTAAAAAGCCGACGAGTACTCGTCGGCTGTTGTTGATGTGAGAAAGGAGTGGTCTGTTTTATGGAGTCAGGCCGTCATTGTACCCTGTGTCCTCGCCGCTGCGGGGCAGACCGTTCCGTCCGCATGGGCTATTGCGGTGCGGGGGATGCCATCCGTCTGGCACGGGCGATGCCCCATTTCTGGGAGGAGCCCTGCATCTCCGGCAGTCGGGGATCGGGAACGATCTTCTTTTCGGGATGCACGCTGCGCTGCGTTTTTTGCCAGAATCGGGCGATCTCCACCGAAAATTTCGGAAAAGAGATCACTCCCCTGCGGTTTCGTCAGATCTGCTTTGAGCTGAAGGCGGCAGGCGTGCACAACATCAATCTGGTGACGCCGGATGCGTATGCCCGGCTGATCGTCCCCGTTCTGGAGGAGATCAAGGCGGAGCTGGCTCTTCCCATCGTCATCAACTGCGGCGGCTACCTTTCTCCCGAGCAGGTGGAGCTGTTGGGTAGGATTGCCGACGTATGGCTCCCCGATTTCAAGTACGCCGACGGTGCGCTTGCCGCCCGTCTGTCGGGAGCGGGAGATTATCCCGAGGTGGCACTGTCTGCCATCCGTGAGATGGTGGATCGGGCAGGGAAGCCGACGTTCGATAGAGACGGGATGCTGCAAAAGGGCGTGCTGGTGCGGCATCTGGTGCTCCCGGGGGAGCGGAAGAACAGCATTGCGGCGATAGAGCGGCTGGCAAAGACCTTCGCTCCGGACGAGATCCTGCTGTCGCTGATGGCGCAGTACACGCCGAACGGAGCAGAGGGCGCGCCCAATCGGCGGATCACCACCTTCGAGTACCGCTCGGTAATGGAGGCGGTGGAAGCGGCGGGCTTTGAGGGGTATTGTCAATCCCCTGACAGTGCAAGGAGGGAGTATACGCCGGAGTTTGGGTTGCAGGGAGTGGAGAAAACAATATAAAGAATAAAGAATAAAGAATAAATACGGAAAT
>JAFTKV010000056.1 GCA_017453085.1 Clostridia bacterium | reverse complement strand
GCTGGTCATAACATTCAATTATAAGGAAGCAAGCAAAACCGTCACCTTAAAAGAGGTAAACGGTTCGATTATAGAATGCTCAGGTGCACCAAGAAAAGAGCACCCACAATGTGGGTGCTCTTTTCTTGGTCTGAGCATAGATCGAGAAACTCACATCAGTTTTCACACTATGCAAGTGATATTCGCTGTACAAAACGAAAACTGAAGGGCGTAAGCGAACGAAGTGAGCGTCGCCGGTGCAGAGCGCATATCTATACGCTAATTCAATATCGGTTCAATTGCTCCCAGGAAGTACTCGGTTATTTCTTCGGGAGTTTCTTTCATTTTTCGTGAGAGCCACCATTCTACCGTTTCCACGAAGGATGAAGAAATATGGTTTACCAGGTAGTCCTCCGGAAGTCTTGCATTTTTGAGCAGTCCTTTATCTGCATATTGAGTTAAAATCAATTTTTTCAGATTGCTCTTGAAATAGCGCAAGAAGATCTCGTTGTTCTGAGATGAAAGCAGCTCAAGGATATTTCGGTCATTTTCCTGCAAGTGCCGTAGTAGATGCAGAAAGACGGAATCGGTCGTGTTTTCGCAGGAATAGTGATAATGTCCGTGAGGCAAGCCCATTGCCGTATCAATAATATGGCCAAACAGTTCTTCGCACAGATCCTTAAGCAGATAATCCTTTGTTTCAAAGTGTGCATAGAAGGTTGTTCTGCCAATGTCGGCTGCATCGATGATCTCTTGTACAGAAATCTGATTGTAGTTTTTGTCTGCAAGCAGCTCTGTGAAAGCCTTGAAAATGGCTTCCCGCGTTTTCTTTTGTCGTCTATCCATACTGACCTCCCGAACAAATCGGCGAAATTGTTCTGTAACGAACAAGGCAAAAAAACTGATTATTGAAACCGCTCTGCCATTTTCGTATAATTAAATCAAATACAGAACATCTTGTTTTGTATCAAACATATTATACATTGTTTGAATCGCAATGTCAATAAACGAGAGGTATGTTAAATGTTAAAAAAGATTAACGGTTTTCTTGCAGGTGTGCCTGCAACCTTGATAGGCGGCTTTTTTCTTGTGCTAAGCCTTGTTTTACCAAAGCTTGGCGTAGAGCTTCCTGTCGATCCTGCATGGATCGCAGTAGTCATCAGCGGTATTCCGCTTTTGTATCTTGCAATATGGAGAATCATCTATAATCCGGGCATCAGCAAGATTTCATCGGCTTTGCTGATCTCCATAGCGATGATTGCGGCCATTGCCATCGGCGACCTGTTTGCGGCCGGTGAGGTTGCCTTTATTATGGCTCTCGGTGCGATCCTTGAGGATATGACCACCAACCGCGCAAAGAAGGGACTGAAGAAGCTGATCAGCCTCGCGCCTACCCAGGGCAGAAGAATATCTGACGGTAAGGAGGAAATGATCCCCGCAGAGGAGATAGGGCGTGATGATATTCTGCGTATTCTTCCGGGCGAGAGCATTCCGGTTGACGGTATCATCGTCAGCGGTGAAACCTCGGTAGATCAGTCGATCATGACGGGCGAATCTCTCCCCGTTGACAAAAACGTAGGTGACGAGGTATTCTGCGGCACGATCAATCGCTTCGGTGTCATCGACATCCGTGCCACCAAGGTTGGCGAGGACAGCTCCTTGCAGAAGCTGATCCGTATGGTGCAGGAAGCCGAGGACAAGAAGGCTCCCATGGCTCGTATTGCCGATAAGTGTGCAAGCTGGCTCGTTCCCGTGGCGATGGTTATAGCTATCGTTGCAGGCATCGTTACGCAGGACATCGTAAGAGCCGTGACCGTTCTCGTTGTTTTTTGCCCCTGCGCATTGGTGCTGGCTACGCCCACTGCGATCATGGCGGCAATCGGTCAAGCAACAAAGCACGGTGTGATCATCAAGTCGGGCGAGGCACTTGAAAAGATGGGGAAGGTCGACACCATTGCCTTCGATAAAACGGGCACGCTGACCTATGGCAAGCTTGAGGTATCGGATATCATTTCCTTTGAGGAAGGCACAGACGAAAACTCGCTTCTTTCTCTCGCGGCGTCTGCCGAGGCAAAGAGTGAGCATCCGCTTGGCAAAGCAATCGTCAGCTGTGCCAAGGAGAAAGACGTGGAGATCATCGAATCCGACAGTTTCAAGATGACCATGGGCAAAGGCATCTGTGCCGAGGTTTCGGGCAGAGGTCTGCTTTGCGGAAATGAAAAATTCCTCACCGAAAACGGTGTTTCGATCGGTGCGGAGATCGCTGCAAAGCTCGAAAATCTTCGCGCACAGGGCAAGGCATCTATTCTTATTGCGGACGGAAAGACTTGCATCGGAATCGTAGCCCTTTCCGACGTGCTACGCCCCGAGTCTGCCAAGATGGTTTCCAAGCTGAACGGGATGAGCACCTCCACGGTGCTTCTTACGGGCGACAACAAAATGACCGCCGATTACTTTGCATCGCAGGTCGGTATTTCCGAGATCAGAGCCGAGCTTTTGCCCGAACAGAAGGTAGAAAACATCGTGGCCTTGCAGAAGGACGAGAGAAAGGTTTGCATGATCGGTGACGGTGTAAACGATGCTCCTGCACTGAAAACCGCTGATGTAGGTGTTGCTATGGGCGGTATGGGAAGTGATATTGCAGTAGAAGCTGCCGATATCGCCCTGATGAGCGACGATATTTCCAAGATCCCCTACCTCAAACGGCTTTCCAACGCTACGGTCAAGACCATCAAGCTCAGCATTACGCTTTCGATGTGCATTAACTTCTTAGCCGTTGCGCTCTCGGTGCTGGGCGTGCTCAATCCCACTACGGGTGCTCTCGTACATAACGCAGGCTCTTGCTTCGTTGTACTGATCGCGGCTTTACTATACGATAGAAAGTTCGAATAAGCAGCTATAGAGTGGATTATATTGTTGATACGATATCTGACACAACCCCCACTGCAAGCAGTGGGGGTTGTGTTGATTGGTTACAGATCCAGAATCGCACTGGCCAGCGCGAAGTAGATCAGCAGCGAAACCGCATCCAGGATGGTCGTAATAAACGGTGCTGCCATCACGGCAGGATCCAGCTTGATCTTCTTGGCCAGAATGGGCAGGGTACAGCCTACCAGCTTGGCGGTGATGACCGTCAGCGCCAGAGTGATACAGACGACTGCATTGACCCACAGGGTCAGCCCCTCGGTCTGCAGCACCAGAATGTCAAACAGCCAGATCTTGATGAAATTGGCAATTGCCAACGTAACGGCACAGAGCACGCCTACGCGGATCTCCTTCCAGATCACGCGGAAGACGTCGGAAAACTCTACCTCGCCCATGGACAGACCGCGAATGACGGTGGTGCTGGACTGCGAACCGGTGTTACCGCCGGTGGACATCAGCATGGGGATGAAGGCGGTCAATGCCACCTGTGCGGCGAGCGCATCCTCGAAGCCGGAGATGATCATTCCCGTAAAGGTTGCGGACAGCATCATGATCAGCAGCCACGGAATACGGTTTTTCCAGATCTCGATTGCGCCTGTCTTCAGATAGGGCTTGGCGGAGGGCGTGATCGCCGCCATGACCTGTGCATCCTCTTCGCTGGCTTCCACGATGACGTCGATTGCGTCGTCGTAGGTGATGATGCCTACCAGTCGGTCTTCGTTATCGACGACGGGCAGAGCCATCAGGCCGTATTCGTGGAACAGGTTGGCAACGTCCTCCCGATTCTCCAGGGTATGCGCGTGGATGATATTCTCCTCCATAATATCACCGATGACGGTGCTTTCATCCGAGAGGAGCATATCCTTGACCGTTACAACGCCGATCAGATGGCGGTTACGGTCGGTGACGTAGCAGGTATAGATGGTTTCCTTGTCAACGCCCGTCTTTTTGATCACGTCCAGAGCCTGCCGAATGGTAAAGCTGGCGCGCAGGTGCACGAACTCCACCGTCATGATGGAGCCGGCGCTGTCATCCGGATAGTTCAGAATTTCATTGATCGCTTTGCGGGTCTGGGCGTCCGTGCTTGCCAGGATTCGCTTGACCACGTTGGCGGGCATCTCTTCGATGATGTCAACGGTATCGTCCACGAACAGCTCCTGGAAAACGGCGTGAAGCTCGGTGTCGTTGAAGCCCTTGATCAGCAGCATCTGCTGTTCGGAATCCATTTCAACGAAGGCCTCGGCGGCAAGCTCCTTGGGTAATAATCGGAAGACCAGCAAAAGCTTTTCGGGGGGAATCTCCATCAGGAGAGCGGCTATATCGATGGCGTTTTGGGTGAGCAGCATGGACCGGACTTGAGAATATTTCTTCTCGGTCAGCAGTTCGGTCAGCAGTTCGAGATCTTCCATATAGAACCTGCCTTTCTTGTCCGCAAATCAATTTGTGGGCAGTCTTTTTTGTATATCATAGCATACCACAAAACTGTGAACAGAGCATATACTGATAATGAACAAATGGTGAACCGATTGATGGAAATATTGAAAAGTTTGCAGAAAATGCTTGACAAAGCGGGAAAAAGTTTATATAATAAACTGATACAAGAGTATTATGAAAGATCAGGACTCAACAGAAGGAGCCGTTCAAATGAATAGAGAACAGTTAAGACCGCTGAAGGTCGTTAAATTCGGAGGCAGCTCGCTGGCAGATGCTGCCCAATTTCAAAAGGTTGCGGCGATCGTTCGGGAAGAGGAATGCCGCCGATACGTCGTGCCTTCTGCGCCCGGCAAGCGTTTTTCGGGCGATACCAAGGTGACCGATCTGCTGTACGCCTGCCACGCCAAGGCTGCCAAGGGCGAGGATTTCGAAGCACAGTTTGCCGAGATCCGCTCGCGCTACGATGATATTATCAATGATCTTGAGATAGACGTTTCGCTGGATGCTGATTTCGAGCGGATTCACAACGCATTTCTGAAGGGTGCCGGTGCCGATTATGCCGCCAGCCGGGGAGAATATCTCTGCGGCAAGGTGCTGTCCGTATACCTTGGCTACGATTTCATCGATGCCGAGGACGTGATCTTCTTCACCGAAAACGGTCAGCTGGATGCCGAAAAGACCGATCGCGTACTGGCAGAAACCCTCCGTCAGCACGAGCGTGCGGTCATCCCCGGCTTCTACGGTGCGGCAGTCAACGGAAAGGTCAAGACCTTCTCCCGCGGCGGCAGCGATATTACCGGCTCGGTGGTTGCCAGAGCGGCGAAAGCCGATATCTACGAAAACTGGACCGACGTATCCGGCTTTCTGATGGTGGATCCCCGCATCGTGCCGGACGCGCGCAGCATTGATTATATCACCTATACCGAGCTGCGTGAGCTGTCCTATATGGGTGCAACCGTCCTGCACGAGGATGCGATCTTCCCCGTGCGAGAGGTGGGCATTCCCATCAACATCCGTAATACCAACCGTCCCACCGATCGGGGTACGATGATCGTGCTGGAGGCTGCAAAGAATCAGAACGCCGCACACGGCATTACCGGTATCGCAGGCAAGAAGGGATTCTCGGTCATCGACGTGCACAAGGATATGATGAACGCCGAGATCGGCTTCGGCAGACGGGTGCTGGGCGTGCTGGAGCGGTTTGGCGTCTCCTTTGAGCACCTGCCCTCGGGCATCGATTCTATGGGCGTGGTGGTACACACCGCCGACATTGCCAACTGCCGCGAGGAGCTGAAGCGGGAGATCTGCAAGGCAGTCAATCCCGACAGCGTATCCATTACCGACGGTCTTGCGCTGATCGCAGTAGTCGGCAGACAGATGATCAACAACGTGGGTACTGCGGCAAGAGTGTTCCTCTCCCTTGCCAACGCTGACATCAACATTCGTCTGATCGACCAGGGACTTTCCGAAAACAATATCATTCTGGGTGTCGGGGAAGAAAACTTTGAGGTTTCCATCCGCCGCATCTATAACGAGTTTACCGTGCGATGAGAGGCGATCTGTGGACTTATCTGCAATCGGCAGGGCTGCCCATCGTCCTGTACGGGATGGGAAACGGTGCCGATAAGCTGATCGCACAGCTGTCCGCTCGCGGTCTGGAGGCAGCAGACTTTTTCGCCTCCGACGGATTCGTTCGGGGACACAGCTTCCACGGTAAAACAGTGCTCACATTTGATGAAATCCTCGCCAAATACGAGGATTTCATCGTTTTGTTGAGCTTCGGCTCCAGTCTGCCGGAGCTGTTGGAGCGCTTTGAGACTCTGTCCCGCCGTTGCCGCTTTTTCGTGCCGGAGCTGCCTATTGCAGGCGATACGCTGTTTACTGCGTCGTATTACGAAAGCGTGCGGGACAAGCTGGAGCGGGTGCGCACCCTCTTGGCGGACGACCGATCGCGGGAGGTGTTCGACGGTATTGTCGAATACCGTCTGACGGGCAGGATCGACACGCTCCTTTCCACCTGTGACGACAGGGAAGAGGTCTTTCGCATTCTTCGCCCCGAGCGATACGAAGCATATCTGGATCTGGGAGCATATAACGGCGACACGATCCGCGAGCTACTTACCTATCAGCCCGATCTTCATCGTATTTGGGCACTGGAGCCCGACCGCCGCTCCTTCCGTAAGCTGATGGAATCGGCCGAGCGGGACGGCTTCGCGGCGATCCTGACAGCAGAGCAGGCGGGCGCGTGGGAGTGCGACGGTATGCTTTACGTCAGCGACGAGGGAAGCCGCAATTCCCATCTGAACGGTGCACCCGAAGGGAAGTCCAAGCCGGTGGAGGTTCGCTCTCCCGACTCCCTTTTGAGGGACGAGCGTGTGGACTATATCAAGTATGACGTAGAGGGCGCCGAGCGGGAAGCACTGCTGGGTTCTGTGCAAACGATTGCCCGCTGGAAGCCCGATCTGGCGGTGTCTCTCTATCACCGCGCAGAGGATCTGTGGCGACTGCCGCTGATGGTGCACGAAATAGATCCTTCGTATCGGCTATATCTGCGCAGACCGCCTTATATCCCTCCGTGGGATCTGTGTCTGTACGCAATCTCCGAATCATGACTTCAAACAACCGACAGCACGTCGGTTGTTTTTTTGAAAAAACAGCAATAAATGCTACTTTTTCGGTCAAAAGACAATTGCAAGTTTCTGCAAATTGTGGTATAATCAACTTATCAAATAATGGGAAAGGAATCCCGGACATGGAATATTATCTTGCCATAGATATCGGTGCTTCCTCCGGCCGCCACATTCTCGGCTGGGTCGAGGAAGGGAAGCTGTGCACCGAGGAAGTATACCGTTTTCCCAACGGTGCCGAATACCGCGACGGTGAGCTTTGCTGGGACGTGGACGCTTTGTG
This sequence comes from Clostridia bacterium, assembly GCA_017453085.1. Lineage (GTDB taxonomy): Bacteria > Bacillota > Clostridia > Oscillospirales > CAG-272 > CAKSQF01. Next base: position 745 of record JAFTKV010000056.1, on the reverse strand, counting down.
GAGCCACGTGAAAGCAGGCATCCGCAAGACCGTGGAGGAAGGAAAATCCCCCGCCTACGTAGGAATTGACACCTGGGGCGTGGACTTCGTTCTGCTGGACGGCGACGGCAATCGGATCGGCGAAGCTGTCTCCTATCGCAGCCACCGTACCGACCGTATGGACGAGGTGCTGGAGAGGACGCTGACCGCACATCAGCTATATGCCCGCACCGGCATTCAAAAGCAGCAATTTAATACCATCTATCAGCTCCTTGCTTTGCAGGAGCAGCATCCCGAGCAGCTGCGTGCCGCCTCCACGATGCTGTTTGTTCCCGATTATCTGCACTATCTCCTTACCGGCGTTGCAGCAAGCGAGTACACCATCGCCACTACGTCGGGGCTGGTCACTCCCGCAACGGGCAGCTGGGATTTCCAGCTGTTGACGCGGCTGGGCTTCCCGATGGAGATCTTCCAGCCCATCCTTCCCGCGGGCAGCGTTCTGGGGCCGGTTCGGTCAGACGTGGCAGAGGAGATCGGCTGTCAGCCGCTGGTGGTGCTTCCTGCCTCCCACGATACAGGCTCTGCCGTTTTGGCACTTCCTACCGACAAGGAAGGTGCGCTTTACCTTTCCTCGGGCACCTGGTCGCTGATGGGCGTGGAGCGCACCGAGGCCAATCTGTCCCGTGAGGCGGAGTATTACAACTTCACCAACGAGGGCGGCTACGGCGGAAGATACCGTTTTTTGAAGAATATCATGGGACTTTGG
>JAFTKV010000055.1 GCA_017453085.1 Clostridia bacterium | reverse complement strand
TGATCATCGTTTCCGAAAATTATCACCGCGTGTACAGCTTTAATGAGTTTTATGTCTTTGAGGACGGAGACACGTCCCAGGTTTGGGCATATAACGGAGAAAAAAAGCTGGCATCCGGTATTATGCGCGCGGTAAACAACGAGAATGCACCGCTGGCTTGTCTGACAAACAATCACGGCGAGGTCTTTTATGACTATGAGCTGCTGTATTTGTTGGATGATGCGGGCTATGCTATTACACATCTGGATCTTTACAACGATCCGATTCCCGAAAACTGCGATCTGATCATCAGCTACAATCCCAATTCCGATCTGGTTTCCGATGAGATTTCAGATGTTTCGGAAATCGAGATCCTGGATGCTTTTCTATCTGAGGACGGAAACAGCTTTTGGGTATTCATGGAAAACGGAACCCCAAAGCTACCAAACTATGAGACTTATCTGGCGGATTGGGGCATCGGATTCCACTATTATACCAACACAGAAACCGAAAAAACCTACCGCTATATGGTGCAGGATATGTCGCAGTCCCTGACTTCCGATGGTTATACTATTTACGGAGAAGCCGTTACGACCGGAAAATCCGCGGAGATGCTGGAGGGTCTGACCCGTAAGGCTGTTTTCAAGAATGCGACCTCCATGGGCGCTGCGCAAGGCTTTGTCAACAATGGTGATGGAAGCTATACCAAGGGCGACCGTACGATGTACAGTCTTTACCGGAGCGGAGAAAGTGCGCTGTCCTGGGCAAACGGTGCGCCTGTGAGCGGAGAGCCCGCGATGCTGATGTGTCTGACCGAGCAAACGAAGGGGAACAGTACCTCTTATGTAGGTGTATTTTCCTCCGTCAGATTCTCGTCTGAAGAATTTTTGCAGTCTGCCGTGTACGGAAACAACGATGTTTTGCACCGTACCCTGCATAGCGTGGGCAAGACCTTTACCCCAGAGGGGCTGACGATCAAGCCGTTCTCTTCTCAGGAGATCAGTACGATCACGACCTCCCAGATGCTGTGGTGGACGATCGGATTGGCACTGACCCCCGCGATCCTTGTCAGCGCGGTGGCTGTCGTTGTGCTGGTCAAGCGCCGCCGTGCGTAATACCCAAGAAAGGATGAAGTACCCGATATGAAAATGAATAATGGGTTTGGACGCAAGCTGCGCCGCGGCTCCGTTTCCTTGGGAATTACTGCTCTGTGTATTGCCGTTGTTCTTCTGGTCAATGTACTGGCTTCTGTATTGCTTCAAAACCGCTACTGGTTTGTGGACCTGACCACCGAGCCGCTGTATACCATGAGTGATACCTGCGTAAATCTTTTGCAGAGCACGCTGGATTCGGCACAGGAATCAAGCGACAGCGATGAGCCTGTTGTTGTGGATATCATTTTCTGCGCCGATCCCGACCTTTTGATCGGACACGAATATCTGCGCCATGTTTACTACACCGCACTGGAGATGCAGGTGAAATTCCCGGATCATATCCATGTTACCACAACAGACGTATGGGATAATCCCTCCTCTGTGGATGCCTACCGAACCAACTCCTATTCCTCAATCTATCAGACCAACGTGATTATTGCAAGCGGAACTGAGTTCCGTATCTATAACACGATGGATTTCTATATTGCCGATAGCGTGGACTCCGAGGTTCCGTGGGGATATAAGGCAGAGAAGAACTTTTTGCGCGGAATTAAAGCCGTTACCCGTGCGGAGGCTCCGATCTGTGCCCTGACCGTGAATCACGGTGAGCCCTTTGCAACCGAAGAAGGTAAAGCAAAGTATAGTGAGTTCCTCAAGGTTTTGGAAAACGCGGGCTACGATGTTGCCTTCGTGGATCTTTCCAAAGAGGATCTTCCCGCAAATTGCCGTTTGATCATTACGTTTGATCCGCAGACCGATTTTGTTTCCAGCTTTATGGGAGAAGGCGTATCCGAGGTTTCCAAAATTGAAAAGCATTTGGCTGACGCTTACTCTTATATGGTGTTCGTGGATGCGGATACTCCCAAGCTTCCGGTTATGGAGGAATATCTGGAGGAATGGGGCATTGCCATTGACCGTTACAGCACAACCGATGCGAACGGCAATAAGACTACGGGCACCTTTGAGATGATCGATCCGGACTTCTCGCTGAATCTGGCGGGAACGGCTGTGATCGGTCAGTACGCAACCACCGCGTTCGGCAGTACGCTGACCGATGATATGCGGGAAAAGGGCGGATCCCCGAAGGTGATCTTTGGGAATGCAGTATCGCTCTCCTATTCGCCCACATACCGTACGTCATATATTGTACCTACCGAGGAAAACGGTGTTACCGAAGCATTTACGTATGGGTTCTATAACAAAAACGGCGAAACGCGTAATATCTTTGATGTGTTCTCTACAGGCGCAGGCGCGTATGCGTATGCCAAATCGAACGGAGAGCGGATCAAGGATGCGCAGGGTGAGGATCTGATCGTGAACACCTACAATCCGCAGGATCCTTACAGACTGATGACGATCACACGTCAAAGCCGTACGATAGGAGAGGACCAGGGTTATACCTCTGTCAACGATTCCTCTTATGTGTGCGCGATCGGCTCTACTGATTTTGCAAGCAATGAGCTCCTTTCCGGAAATGCCTACGGAAATACCGATATTCTCCTGTCTGTGCTTCGCACGATCGGAGGAGAGGTTGAGCCTGTCGGTATTTCTTGGAAGTATCTGCATGAGACTGCGATCGATACAAACTATTACACGACTGCACAGGCAACGGTCTGGACCGTTGTGCTGGCATTGATCCCTGCGCTGACTCTTTCCGTTGCGGGCATTTACGTATTGGTCAGAAGAAAGATCCGTAATTGACCTCAATGTGACTACTCCAAAAATTCGATCAGAAAGGGAATAGAAACAAAGTCGAATGAGAAAAGAAAGTATTATTATAAACGTCATATTCGATCCCGGCAAGGGCAATATTACGGTTTCCAGCCGCGAAGCTGTGAAAGGACAGCCGTTTGGTGCGCTTCCGCGCCCGGTACGCACCGGTTACAGCTTTGAGGGATGGTATCTCAACGGAGAAGCCGTGAGTGAGGAAACCATGGTGGAGTCCGAAGAGGATATCTGCCTTGTGGCTCGATGGGCGAAGAAAAAGGGAAATCGGAAGACTTCCATGCTGAAAAAACAAAAGCTTGCGGTGGCACTGCTGTCTGCTGTGACCGCGATCTTGATCCTGACCCTGTTCGTCGTCAACCATATCGTAGCGATTTACGGCTTGGTGGATACCTATTACGATGATAGTGGGGTGGAATATACCGAGAAGTACTACGTCAAAAAGAAGCAGGGCGTGTACGGCCTTTATGACCGCAACGGAGACCTGATGAGTGTGAACTCGGACGGATACTATATTGCTCACAGCGGAAACCAATATAAGGTGGATGCAGAGACGGGCGAATACTCGCTGTATGCTGTGGTGGACTATGACAAAGCGGGCGGTGAGGATCTGGGATACAGCGACCGTATTCTGATGGTCCCGCAGATCACGCAAAAAAATACCTACTCCATTGAGGTAAAAAATCAGTACGGCGGCTATACCTTCTACCGTGATGAGAACGGAGACGTTCATATCAAGGGAACCGAGGAGGCGATGGTTTCGTACGATCAAACGCTGTTTGCCAGACTTTGCGTCAGCTGCGGTTATACGCTGACCATGCAAAAGCTGGACTTTACCTCTGAAAAATCCAACGCTCCCAGATTGGAGGACGGAAGCATTGATTATTCGGCTTACGGTTTGGTTGACCGTTACGATGCCGAGGGCAATCTGACCTATACTCCCTCACAATACACCATTACCCAAGCCATTTATGCCGATGACGGTACCTGCACGGCTGATCCCGATACCGTATATACGGTTAAGGTTGGAGATGCAATTTTGTCCGGCGGCGGATATTACGTGCAGCTGGAGGGCAGAGATTCGGTGTATATTCTCAGCTCTACTCTTCAAGCAACGGTGCTGCAGCCGATCGAATCCATGGTTACCCCCATGGTATCTTCTCCCACAACGATCACCTCGCAAGCCATGCTGATCAATTTCCTGCTGGGTACCGTGGATGTTTCCAAGGCGCCCGAGAGCAAGGAGGATGCGGATGCGTTGAACATCACGCCGATCACTTCATTCTCTTATCAGGATCTGGAAATGCGTACCAAAACACTCTACTCCGCAATTCCCTACGTTTCTCATATGGATCTGCTCAAGGGCTATGAGATCAACGGTGAGCGCGTAAATGAGGCGTTGGTTCTGATCCATCAAATGGAATTTTTGTCCTGTAAAAAGCTGGGGATCACTGCAGATGCACTGCGGGAATACGGGTTGGCTGAAAATGTGTATTATCTTTCCTTTGGCGCTCCGGTTCTGGCAGAGGATAACTCGATCGATTATTATATCGAAAATACGATGCTGATCAGCCAAAAGACCGAGAACAACACGTATTACATCGCTTCCTTCCTTTCGGATATGATCGTGGAGGTGGATCAATACTATCTTTCCTTCTTGGAATGGGATCAAAAGGAATGGTATCATCTGTATATTTTCGATTACGATGCTTCCTATATCAAGGAATTGAGCATTCGGATCGGAGATAAGA
>JAFTKV010000054.1 GCA_017453085.1 Clostridia bacterium | reverse complement strand
TGAGTCAATTCATGGATCAATACCGCGGTGAAAATTGCTGCCAGCGATACAGGATGCGAAAATAGTACGTAAAGTGCAAAATATATCAACGTCAAGGGCGACAAGTGCAATTTCATAGAATCACTCCGCCCCACTATATGCGAAGGATCCTACAAAACTTCCTGCCCAAACCAGAAAAAAGCCCGGCAGATGACTACCGGGCTATAAATCAGATATAAAGCTTTGGATTCATTACAGCGCGCTTGCAATGCGTGCGGTATCCTGAGCGATCATCAGCTCTTCGTTGGTGGGGATCAGATATACGGCAACCTTGGAGTCGTCTGCAGAGATCTTCTTGGCCAGAGCAGAGCCTGCTCCGCTAGCATTTGCCTCGTTGTCGATCTTGATTCCGTAAAATTCCATGTTTTCACAAACCAGCGCACGCAGACGGGAATTGTTCTCACCGATACCTGCGGTAAAGACGACGGCATCCAGACCGTTCATTGCAGCTGCATAAGAGCCAATGAACTTCTTGATCTGATACGCCCAAACGTTGATAGCACGGTTTGCATCAGCATAGTGGGGATCCTCGGGACCTGCTGCAATGGCAGCCTCCAGATCGCGACAGTCGGAAGAGAAGCCGTGCGTAAGTCCCAGGAAGCCACTCTTCTTGTTCATGTAGTTATTCATTTCGTCGGGAGTCATGCCCTCGCGATCCATTACGTAAGTAACGATAGCAGGGTCAATGGAGCCGCAACGGGTACCCATTACCAGACCGTCCAGAGGAGTGAAGCCCATAGAGGTGTCAATGACCTTGCCGCCCTTAACGGCAGAGATGGAAGAACCGTTGCCCAGATGGCAGGTAACGACCTTGCTGTCTTCCTTATTCAGGATCTCATTCATCACGCCGGAAACGTAACGGTGAGAGGTACCGTGTGCACCGTAACGGCGGATCTGATACTTCTCGGCGATCTCAGCAGAAATGGGGTAAGTATAAGCGCACTCGGGCATGGTCTGGTGGAAAGCGGTATCAAATACCAGAACCTGAGGAGTGGTAGGCATAACGCTGGTGCAGCCTGCAATACCCATCAGATGAGGACCGGTGTGCAGAGGAGCAAAGTCAGTGCACTTCTTCAAAACCTCGATCACCTCGTCGGTCACGAGAATCGATTCGGAAAAGTAAGGGCCGCCATGGACTACGCGGTGACCGATAGCCTCGATCTCGCTCATATCCTTGATACAGCCGATCTCGGGATCGGTGAGCACCTCAACCAGGATCTTGGTGGCAACGCTGTGGTTGGACATTTCAATTTCCTTGGACCACTTGGTACCGTCAGCTGTTTTGTGGTCGATGCGGGAACCGGGAATACCGATACGGTCGCAAAGACCCTTTGCTTTTACTTCGCCGGTAACGGTATCAATGAGCTGATACTTCAGAGAAGAACTGCCGGCGTTGACAACTAATACATTCATAATAACCTCCGGGACTTGACATCCTGCAGACCGTGTGGTATAATACAAAAAACGCCATACGAACCTGCATACTAAATTTCATCAACTCTCATTATACACCTTTTCACCGGCAAATGCAAGGGTTACGGGAATATTTCTCAAAACTTTTTCAAAAAAAGTCGAAAGGAGGCTGCGCCATGAAGTCCGTCGGTATCATTTGCGAATATAATCCTTTTCATTTTGGTCACTGCCGCCAACTGAAAAGCGTTCGGGAGACTGTCGGAGAAGATACTTGTATCGTTGTGCTAATGAGCGGATCCTTCGTCCAGCGTGGCGGTCCTGCCGTACTGCCCAAGGAGACGCGCGCTGCCATTGCACTCGCCGAGGGAGCAGACCTTGTATTAGAGCTACCGTTCCCTTGGTGTATGTCGGGCGCAGACCGATTTGCTGCCGGAGCTATGGCGATCCTCGAGGAACTCGGTGGAATCGACTACCTGGCATTCGGCAGTGAAACGGGAGACGTAAACGAGCTATCTCAAATCGCACGGGTGATTGCCTATCCCGAGTTTGACAAAGCAGTTGGCGATGCAGCCAAATCGCGCCCCGATCTATCCTTCGCTGCGTTGCGGGAGATCGCTTACTTCAAACTCGTCGGCGAGCCGCTACCGAAGCTTGCACCCAACGATTTGCTGGGCGTTGCCTACCTGTCACACCGAAAGCAGATCGAACCGCTCGTACTCCGTCGACTCCCCGGCTACTCCGCCACAAAGGCACGTGACGCGCTGCAGAAGCGCGATTTCAATAGGCTGGAGGAATTGGTGCCGCTTGCCACGATTAACGCCCTGAGGGCTTCTGATGGGCTCTCAATCGATGCGATGGACAAAGCGTTGATCTCACATTTGCTATTAACCCCTGCCGATGTGATCACCACATCCGCCGAGTGCAATAACGAGCTTGCCTCCCGTCTGATCGATGCTGCCAAGCATTCGAAAACCGTTTCCGAAATCATTGAAAAAGCGACCTCCAAGCATTATACCGCGGCCCGTGTGCGCCGTGCTCTCTGGCATAGCTATCTGAGAACACCGGCAGATGCACCGATGGGGCTGCCTCACTTTACCAATCTTCTTGCCGCCAACGAGCGGGGAAGAGCCTTCCTTCGTACTGTGGCAAATAAGAGTGCGATCACCGTTGTCACTCGTCCCTCCAATGCCGCTAAGGATCCGCAAATTGCCGCTGAATACACCTTTTCCGAGACAAAAGATCACATCTATCGGTTGTTTGCGGGTATTTCTACTGAAAAAAAGCCCCCGATCCTCAAATAATTTACAAATTGGTCTTGATTTTTGAGATCGGTTGCTGTATAATACTATGTATATCAATTCAAATCGATAAAAGGGGGAATATAAATGGCACAGTCTACGATTCAGGGAAAGTACCTGGTCTATCAGAATCTGCCGCTGGTGCGTGAGAACAATCTCATCTGCTATGGAAGCACCGACGACAAATACGTGCTCTTTTTAATGATATTAACCAATAAAACCATCGCCGCCGCCGATCCCAGCGTAAAGGTCGAAGTCCCCGACAAGATCATCGGACAGATCGTCAGCACCGACATGACTAAGGCTCCCCACGAGCGGATGGTCAAGCAGTTTGAGCGAAACGGTCTTGCGGATGCAATGGCATTCGGCATGATCCAGCTGGAACGCTACAATAAGAAATAATTAAGACAAGAGGCATCTACCCGAAAAGCAGGTAGGTGCCTCTTGCTTGTAATGATGCAAAGCATTTTACATTATTTCGTTAACAATAAAATTAATTCTTTCTTACATTCCAATTCGATTCGATACTTTCTCGCTTTGCAATATAGCCGTATGGCAAATCAGCGATTTGTGCGATCGTGGGATCTAACGCATAAATCTCGTATAGCGAAACAACTCTCGCTTCATTTTCAGAATGCGATTTTCCGCAAAGAAATTGCCACATACCGTCATCTGCATCGTGTGAAACGTAAAAAATATTTGCACTGCCATCTATGATGTGACAACAAGTCAGAACGACTGTGTTGGGGTGGTCATTAAAAGGAAAATTCATTCTTATTTCTCCTAACTATTGACTAAGATGTGCTTACCTCTGCACCCGTCCGCTTCCGTCGCCGCCGGCAAGCTTTTCCACTTCCGCAACGCTGACCCGGTTGAAGTCGCCCTCGATGGAGTGCTTCAAGGCTGATGCTGCCACTGCAAACTCAATTGCCTGCTGAGAGGACTTGCCCGAGAGCAGGGAATAGATGAGCCCCGCACCGAAGGAGTCGCCGCCGCCTACACGGTCCACGATGTGGAGGTGATAGGATTTAGAAAAGCAATAGTTCTCGCCGTCGTAGAGCATACCTGCCCAATCGTTGTCTGATGCGGAGAGTGAGGTGCGCAGGGTGATGGCAACCTTCTCAAAGCCGAATTTTTCAGAGAGCTGCTTTGCCACGGACTTGTAACCCTCGTGGTTCAATTTGCCGCCGTAGATGTCGGTGCCCTCTGCCTCGATGCCGAAGACGTCCTTGGCGTCCTCCTCGTTGGAGATGCACACGTCAACATATTCGCACAGCTTGGTCATCGCCTCACGCGCCTCGGCACGGGTCCACAGCTTTCCACGGTAGTTGAGGTCGCAGGAGATCTTCACGCCACGTGCCTTTGCCGCCTTGCAGGCCTCCAGGCAAATGTCCACCAGATTACCGCCCAGCGCGGGAGTAATGCCGGTGAAGTGGAACCAGTCTGCGTCCTCGAAGATGG
>JAFTKV010000008.1 GCA_017453085.1 Clostridia bacterium | reverse complement strand
TGTAATCGAATAACCGGATTCAATTAGGTGGTACTTGTTTCTGCAATCGGATCTTCAATGGCGTGATCGTATTGAAAATCACCGATGGATCAATGATAATCGGATACACAGCTTTCGGATCTGCCGGCGGTCGGCGTCCGGTGCCACGGTGAGGCATCAAGCTGTATCCGTAGTAGGTGCGGATGCGGGCGGAGCCTGCCCCACGAGGGGCACCGGGGGTTATTCGCACTTAACTACAAATGTGCGTGTATAATCAACCAATTCCTCATTTTCGTTATTACTTAAAGAAGTGTTGGTTTGTACACGAACGTATAATACACCGTTTTGCATAAAGTAAGTTTTGGTTGGAGAAATTGAAATATCTTGCACAGAATACTTTTCGCTAATGTTTTCGCGGATATAACTCTCCAATTCGGAATCAATCTTTTCCAAATCTACTTTATTGAACAATTTTTCCGATACCGGTTGATGATGACGCAACTCAAAACACAAAGAACTACTTATATCCATTTCCGGATATCCTCTTGCAAATTCCACGTAAGGAGCTATGCGTTCGCCTGCAGCTTTCCAATCGCAATAGTAACTAACGCTATAATGATGTACGGATTCATTCTCTTCATTCGGAATATAATAACCTTGTTCCATACTCATTCTCAGATAATCATCGGTTTTTGTTCTCACCCGAGTATAATAATACGGTTTGCAATCTTCCGAAATCGTGTAATTTCCAACCTCTTTCACAACGTCCTTTCCCATTTGAGCCACTTGCTCCGGGGTGGTGTTATCAAGATCGATTAGACCGATCGGCAATCGAAACCTGACTATATTTCCATCGGTGCGGGAAAATTGCACGAACCAGCCGTTTAAAGGAACTTTTTCCTCTCCAATTTTAGAAACCTCGCTGCCTTTGAACATATACAAATCCCAAGAATCATTCCACAGGGGCACGGTTAAAGATTGTACATATTCCATCTCGAATGTTTGATTGAATAATTCTACCGTTCGATATTGTTCAATAGTTTCGTCAACAAAACACCTCGAGGTTATACGATTTGTTTCGCAATTTACGCCGATCCAAGCATCATTTATGAACAAAGTATCATCTGATTCGATCTCAAATGAGTATGAGAAGGGCTTATCAGACGTAACAGCTTCGGTAGTGGTGTCGGTTACGGAGTTCGAAGAGAGGATGCACGATGATAAAGCGAATAATAAGCTCCCGCAGAATACTACTATTAATACAATGTATTTTTTCATAATAAACCTCCTTTAATTGCCCTCTTTGATTGCCACAGCCTGCTTGCGGGCACGGAACTTGCGGATGAGATAGCGGATGAAAAGACCGATTACAACGCCGGGAAGCTGTGCGATCAGCACTTGCGCGATCAATAATGCCCAAGTTGACGCTTGATTAGGAATAAACAGATAACAAGCTGTGAAGCACAACAGATATTGTATTGGCAAAGAAAGCAACCATAGCCGCAATTTGCGAATGAGTACTCCTGTTTCTATCGACACCAATACCGCCAAAATATACTCTGCTGTTAGCCATGCAAGTGAAGAGATTTTGAAAAAACTGCCAGGCGCATAATCAGGTGGAAAAAATCCTTGATTGAAGCTGCTAGTATTAATCTGATAAAAAAATATGCTACGCAAAAAGCGATGTTTAACAGAATGAATCCTGCAAATATAACCCAATCAATCACTGTAATTGGCTTAAAGAACTTAGATAATTGCTGTTTCATAAGAACCTCCTTTGATCAGTTGAATGCAGTATGCGATATCTGCATTGCCAAAAGGCAATAACTTTGAGGCAGATGAGGATGAGCATCCTACCATACCATTGCAAACGAGCAGAACCAAAGACAGAATGATACAAATTAATTGAATTGCATTTTTCACGGGGATCTCCTCCTTTACCCGGCTATAGTATAACATATTTTTGCATATTTGTCAAGGTTTTTTTGGAAGTGACCGACGTAGCCCGCTCTCCTTCACCTATATAAACGAACGAGATCGCCGTTTTACTCACTCTTTTTTGAAATTTTTTGAAAAAATTCGCAAAAAACGCTCCGTCCGAGGGGCTCGGACGGAGCGTTGAAGAAATTATACGCAGGAGAAAAATTCGATCTTGTCCTCCAGGGCGCGGCGCTTGGCCTTCCCGAGGGAGGACATATACTCGTCGTAGCGTTCGTTGAGCACGGCGTAGTACTTACGGTCGGCGTTTGTCAGCAGCGCGGTGACGAAATCGCCGAAGTAGTCGCGGCGCTTTTCATCGTAAACGCGGAAGCGGATGGCACCGTCGTTGGTGACTGCCGCTACCAGCATGGGATTTTTAGGAATGAAGGTGGAGATCTCCCGCACCGCTTCCATGGGAACGGTGTAGATCCAGAGGATCTCGCCCTGATTCTTGGCGGCCGCCTTGCGGATCTTTTCGAAATCCGAGACGATCCAGCTCTTCACCAGGGGATCGCCGGAGCGAGCCTTGATGGTCTGCTTCTGGGGAACGGTAAAGCCCCAATGGCGCAGATAAGCCGATACGATGCGCAGGGAAACGCCCGAATCCAGGCGGGTTGCCACCAGCTCGCGGGCGGAGGATTTATCCCACAGACCGCTGCTGCCGGCACCGCACTCGTAGGGAGCGGAGTTGATGAGTCGGCAGACGATGTCCTCCTCCTGCTCGGGGGTCAGGATCAGATCGGCGGTGCCGTCGCCGCCCTCCAGACGGGCTGCGTATCGCTCGTAGCTGTCCAGGATCAAGCGGACCTCTTCCTCCGCCACGCCGCTGGAGGCGACGATCTCGGAGACCTCCTTGCCGTTCTTGGACAGGAGCACGATCTCGCGCTGCCCCTCGGGCTTCATGGCAGATTCGGCGCAGTAGAAGCCCTGCAGGGACTCTACCAGCTGACGGCGTCGCTCCGCCTCAATGCGACGGGCAACCTGCAGACGGTTTTGCTTCTCGTTTTCGGCGGCCACGTTGATGCGGCGGTGGAGGCGGGTATAGGGAAGCGCCACCACGCCCGCCACGACCGGTATCTGGAAGAGATAGAAGGTCACCAGCGAAGAGAACCAGCCTGCCCCTGCCAGCTTCATGATCAAGAGGATCAGGAGCGAAATGAAGAGCACGCCCCCGGAGGGGATCAAGCTCCAAAATATGTTTTGAATTTTAGCCAGGCGGTAGACGGCGTAGATCACGCCCACTGCTGCAGACAGCGCCACCAGCAAAAGCAAGATGAAAATTCCGATATTCACGCTAATTCACACATCCCTGTATCAGTTTGTACCATAATAGGGTATTTGATACTATTGTACTACACTTTTTTCGGTTTGTCAACCACATTGCAAATTGTTTACAATTCCTGCTTCAATAAACAAAACCCGCCGTGGCGGGTTTTGCAGTGGAGATTACTTCCGATCGGACAGTTTTTGGGAGAACAGCCATTCCAGAACCTTGGTTTGCTCGCTGAAGGATTTCCAGACCTCGTGTCCCTTGCCGTTGACTTCGTCGTAACGGATCACCGTGCTGCCTGCGGCCTGCAGAGCTTCCACCATCTCGCGGGTGCCGGAGATGGGAACGACGGGGTCGTCGATGCTGTGGGTGGTGTAGATGGGGACGTTCTTGAGCGTGTCCGCCATAGCGGGATCGGCACCGCCGCAGATGGGCACGCCTGCCGCGAATCTGTCGGGAGCGCGCATCAGCAGATCCCAAGTACCGAATCCGCCCATGGAGATGCCCATGACGTAGTAGCGGTCGGGATCGGTGGAGTAGGTAGCGGCGATCTGATCCAGCAGCTCCAGCAGGGCACTCGCCTCGTTGGACTGCTTTACGGCAGAGGTGCTGTAGCTGCCGTTTGCCCAGGGAGTGTCGACCCACTGGTTGTTGTCGGGGCACTGAGGGCAGATCACGATGGCGTCGGTGACGGGTGTGTTCTTCTGATTGAACAGATTGGCGATCACGTGCACCATTTGCTTGTCGTTACCGTTACCGCGCTCTCCCGCACCGTGGAGGAAGAGCAGGACGGGATACTGCTTGGCAGGATCGTAGTTGGAGGGGACGTAAATCTGATAGGGCAGACGGGTGCGATCGGAGGAGAAGCTCTTAGCAACGAAGAAGCTTTCCACCTGCTCCTGGCTCAGGCCGCGGGTGCCTCTTCTGACATAGGCAGCGTAGGGAACGTCGGCGTAGGCGGAGCTGCTGCAGATCAGATCGTTGTCCGATTCTACGGTCAGCGCGCCTTCGGTAAGACCTGCGGACAGCCGCTCCTTAGCCACCAGATTTAAGTAGTTGTAGTTCGTTTCATCGGTTGCCACCAGCACCCAGTCGTCACCGGACACGCACATGGCAAAATCGGAGGGCTTCAGCTTGGCGGTAACGTCTGCGGCAGAGGCGCGCAGGTTACCTACCACGATCTCCTTGCCGTAATCCGCCTCAGCAGAGGAGGCGGCGACAAAGGCGATCTCCACATTCTGCTTGGAAAAAGCGGATTTTACAGTGTTGGCCAGCTTGGTAGCGGCCTCGCTCTTGTCGTCGTACACGATGGTATAGTCGGTCTTGCCGTCTTTGATCAGGTCCAGCTTCACGTTTTTGTTCACCTCGGCAGGGGGAGTTGTGGGGACGGTGGTATCAGCGGGAGTGCTGCCACCGCAGGCGGTCAGCAGGGCAAATCCCAGTGCCAGCAGACCGGTCAAACAAAGTCGAAAGTGCTTTTTCATTGAAAATGTCCTCTCTTTGCAAATCATTCTGATAATTTATACCGACCGCAGGATGTCGCCCGCCTTCACAGGGTGGGGCATCTGCATGGTAAAGCGCATCTGAGGGTGGGGGCAGGACTCGATGGGCGCGCCCTCCATATCCTGCATTGCCGCAGCGACGATGGGTCTGCCCACGCATCCGGGGGTGAGGTATTCCACCGTGTCGCCTTCCGAGAATTTGTTCTTCTGGATGAGCACCGCTCTGCCGGTAGCCTCATCGTAGGAGTCCACCACGGCAAGGTAGCCCTTCTCCTTCAAATAGCCCGGCTGAGTGACGGTCTGAGCGTCTGCAAGGGGCTCGTGGAACCAATAGCCGGTGCAGTACTCGCGGTGGGACACGCTCTCCAGCTCAGTGAGCCATGCGGGATCATAACGATAGCCCTCGGGATCGCGGAGATACGCATCCATTGCCATTCGGTAGGCGTTGGCGCAGACGGCGGCGTAGTAGGCCGACTTCATCCGTCCCTCCACCTTGAAGGAGGTGACTCCCGACTCCATCAGCTGGGGGATGTGCTCGATCATGCACATATCCTTGCTACTCATAATGAAGCTGCCTTGCGGAGTCTCCTCTACGGGGAAGCGCATCCCGGGACGCTTGACCTCCTCGATCTCGTACATCTTATACTCCCAACGGCAGGGCTGGGCGCACATTCCCCGGTTGGCGTCTCTGCCGGTGAGGTAGTTGGATAAGAGGCACCGTCCGCTGAAGGAAACGCACATCGCACCGTGGATGAATGCCTCCAGCTCCAGCTCGGGAGAGATGCGTTCACGGATGGCTTTGATGTCCTCCAAAGGCAGCTCTCTGGCCAACACCACGCGGGAAACGCCTTGCTTCTGCCAAAAATTACAATCAGCGTGGGAGACCGCTCCCGCTTGAGTGGAGAGGTGGAGCGGAATCTCGGGGAGCATCTCCTTGGCCAGCGTCAGCACGCCGGGATCGGCAACGATGAGGGCATCGGGCTTTACCTCGCGCAGGGTGTCGAAATATTCTTGTAAACCCTTATACTCGTACCATCTGGGAGAGATGTTTACCGTGATATATATCTTCTTCCCTCGCTCGTGGCAGTAGGAAGAGGCGGCGATCAGCTCCTCGGTGGTGAAATTGTCGGCGGCAGACCGCATTCCAAAGCGTTTCCCCGCCAGATAGACCGCGTCCGCTCCATACAAGATAGCGGCGCGGAGCTTTTCAAAATTGCCCGCAGGCAACAGTAATTCGTGCATTTGAATCTCCCGCAGGGCTCTGCCCTGCAACCCGCCCGCTTTCTTTCAAGAAAGCGGGGCAAAGAACTTCTATGAAGCCGACGAATACTCGTCGGCCGGGAATATGCATTCCCATTCTTTTGTAGTGGCGGATATAGAATCCGCCCCTACTACGTTGTAACAATTAAAACAATAGATTTCCACTGTTCTAAAAGCCTCTCCCTCCGGGAGAGGTGGCACGCCGTTTGGCGTGCCGGAGAGGGTATTTAGCACGTTTGCCCTCTCAGACGCCTTCGGCGCCAGCTCTCCCAAAGGGAGAGGCTGCGATCTCATTTTCTCAGAAAAACCGCACCATCTGCTCGATGGTATCGAACACGGCGTCTGCCTTGGCTTTTGCAAACTCCTCCTTGGAGCCGTAGCCCCACATCACGCCTGCCGCCAGCATACCGCACTTGTGTGCGCCTACGATATCGTGGAGACGGTCGCCGATCATGCAGCACTCCTCGGGAGCGGCCTCCAGACGGGCGAGCACCTCGGCAATCACCTCAGCCTTGTCGGTGCGGTCGCCGTTCATCTCGCTGCCCACCACCTCGTCAAAGCGGTTGGCGATACCGAAATGCTCCAGAATCTGCTTCACGTAAAATTCGGGCTTGGAGGAGGCCACCACCAGCGTGTAGCCCTTTGCGATCAGCCGATCCAGCGCCCGGGGGATGCCGTCGTAGAGACGGTTTTCGAAAATGCCCTTGGGGGCATAATATTCCCGGTAATAGTCTACGGCCTTGAAGGAATCCTCCTCGCTCATGCCGTAGAAGATCTGGAAGGAGTGGTGCAGAGGAGGGCCGATGAAGCGCAGCTCGTTCTCGGGCTTTGACTCGATGCCGAACTTTTTCAGCGCATAGCAGACCGAATTGGTAATGCCCTCGGCAGGCTCGGTCAGCGTGCCGTCCAGATCAAACAGTATATAATCGTGTTCCATAGTAACCTCCGGTGGCGGTGTAATATCTAAGATACTAATCTGTGCCGCATCGGTAGGGGCAGGGCTTGCTCCACCCGCTTGAAGCGTTTTGCACTTGCAACGCCCCTACAGCTGCATACAAAATTTATTTCCCCTCTATTGTACACCATAATCGAAAAAAAGTAAAGATTTTTTTGCAAAAATGATTGACTTTTTCCTTTTCGGGGATTATAATAGGAAGGTAAAAGTATGAAATGCCATGATTCGGTCGGCAAATCCCGATCCTGGGCAGTCAGAGAGTGTCCGAGGCAGGAACAATCCCTGCAGCTGTAAGCGGACTCTGTCCATGGGAGGCGCCCTTCCCCGAGGAGCAGGCGAGGTCAAATGGAGGTCTTCAGACCGAAAGAGTAGCTCCGCACGGTTCGCCCCGTTAAAAGCGTCGAGATTCCGCCTCTGTCGGCGGGATGGATCAGGTGGTACCGTGAAGCTTATGCTCTCACCCTGAAATGCCGCAATCGCTACGCGATGGCGGCGGTCATTGCTGCAAAATGACAGGTCAGCGACACCAATGCGGGTGCCGTGCTTGTCCGAGCGTGCAATGTCGGGGCGGGAGTTTTTTACTTTGCGTTTTCATACAATTAATATGCCTTATATAAAAGGAGAAGAAGATGAAAGAACAGTTATTGCAGATCAAGGCGGATGCAAAGGAAAAGCTGGCAGCCGTAGACGGCGACGCTGCGCTGGAGCAGGTCCGCATCGAATTTCTGGGCAAGAAGGGCGCACTGACCGCAGTGCTCCGCGGCATGGGCAAGCTCACCGCAGAGGAGCGCCCCATCATCGGTCAGCTGGCTAACGAGATCCGTGCCGCCATCGAAGAAGAGATCGCCGAAAAGAAGGAAGCACTTCAGAAGATCGCGCTGGAAAAGCGTCTGATGGAAGAGACCATCGACGTCACCGCTCCCGGAACCACCTTCCCCGTAGGTCGTCGCCATCCTTTGGATCAGGTGGAGCAGACCCTTTGCGAGATCTTCCGCTCTATGGGCTTCACCATCGCCGAGGGCCCCGAGGTGGAGTACGACACCTACAACTTCCAGAAGCTGAACATTCCCGAAAATCACCCCGCAAGAGATACCCAGGACACCTTCTACATCACCGACAAGGTACTGCTCCGTTCCCAGACCTCTCCCGTGCAGGTGCGCGTCATGGAGAAGCAGAGACCTCCTATCCGTATCATCTCTCCCGGCAGAGTGTACCGCTCCGACGCCGTAGACGCTACCCACTCTCCCATGTTCCATCAGCTGGAGGGGCTGGTTGTGGACAAGGGCATCACTATGGGCGACCTGAAGGGTATGCTGGAGACCTTTGCCCGTCAGATGTTCGGAACGAATACCAAGCTTCGTTTCCGTCCTCACCATTTCCCCTTCACCGAGCCTTCCGCAGAGGTAGACGTATCCTGCTTCGTTTGCGGCGGCAAGGGCTGCCGTGTTTGTAAGAACGAGGGCTGGATCGAGATCCTGGGCGCGGGCATGGTGCACCCCAACGTGCTCCGTGGCTGTGAAATCGATCCCGAGGAATACAGCGGCTTTGCCTTCGGCATGGGCATCGAGCGTATCGTGATGATCAAGTACGCCATCGACGATATGCGCAATCTCTACGAGAACGATCTGCGCTTCCTGTCGCAGTTCTGATCGACGAAAGGAGAATAAACAGATGAATCTTTCTATGAACTGGCTGAACGATTTCGTCAGCACTAAAGATATTAAGCTCCAGGACTACTGCGACCGCATGACCGACACCGGCTCCAAGGTGGAGGGCTACGAGGTGCAGGGCGGCGACATCGACAATGTGATCGTCGGTCGCATCGTTTCCATCGTCCCCCATCCCGACTCCGACCACATGGTGATCTGTCAGCTGGACTTCGGCGACGGCGCAGAGCCTACCCAGATCGTTACCGGCGCACAGAATGTCTTTGAGGGCGCACTGGTTCCAGCGGCAAAGGCTCCTGCCAAGCTGCCCGGCGGCGTGACCATCAAGGCTGGCAAGCTCCGTGGCGTAGAGTCCAACGGTATGCTTTGCTCCCTCTCCGAGCTGGGACTCACCACCCACGACGTCCCCTACGCTGTAGAGGACGGCATCCTCATCCTGCAGGAGGACTGCAAGGAAGGCGACAACATCCGTGACGTGCTGGGAATGAACGACGCTACTGTCGAGTTTGAGATCACCTCCAACCGTCCCGACTGTCTGTCTGTGATCGGTCTGGCAAGAGAGACTGCAGTCTCCTTCGACCGTCCCTGGACGCTCCCCACTCCCGTAGTGACCGAGGCAGGCGGCAACATCGCCGATTACCTGTCGGTAGACGTAGAAAACGGTGCGCTTTGCCGTCGCTACGCCGCAAGAGTGGTACGCAACGTCAAGATCGAGCCCTCCCCTAAGTGGATGCGTGCAAGACTTCGCGCCGCAGGCGTTCGTCCCATCAATAATATCGTGGACATCACCAACTACGTGATGCTGGAATACGGTCAGCCCATGCACGCCTTCGACTATGCGATGCTGGACGGCAGCCATATCATCGTCCGCAATGCCGCAGAAGGCGAGTGCTTCCGCTCGCTGGACGATCAGGATCACGTTCTCGACGCCGCTACCCTTGTGATCGCCGACGAGAAGAAGGCGGTTGCGCTGGCGGGCGTAATGGGCGGTGCTAACTCCGAGATCAAGGAGTCCACCACCACCGTCGTCTTCGAATCCGCCAACTTCGACGGCGCAACCGTCCGGATCGGCGCAAAGAAGCAGGGGATGAGAACCGAGTCCTCCTCCCGATTCGAAAAGGGTCTGGATCCCGAAAACGCAATGCCCGCACTGGAGCGTGCCTGCGAGCTGGTCACCCTGCTGGGTGCAGGTGAGATCGTTTCGGGCTGCATTGACGTGTACAAGGGCAAGCAGACCCCTGCTACCATCCCCTTCGAGCCTGCCAAGATCAACCACTTCTTAGGCACCGACCTTGCTCCCGACTACATGGAGCGCATCCTCACCGATCTGGGCTGCACCGTGGCAAACGGCAGCGTGATCGCTCCCTCCTGGAGATCCGATCTGGAGTCCATGAACGACATCGCCGAAGAGATCATCCGTATCTACGGCTACAACAAGATCGAGTCCACTCCCTTCAGCGGCGCGGTTACCGCAGGCACGCTGACTCCCCGTCAGGCGTACAAGGAGGATCTGCAATCCCTGCTGCTGGGCATGGGTCTCTGTCAGGCCAACACCTTCTCCTTCGTTTCTCCCAAGAATATCGACAAGATCAGTCTGCCCGCAGACGCTCCCGAGAGAAACGCCGTTGTGATCTCCAATCCTCTGGGCGAGGACACCAGCGTGATGCGGACCACCCTGATCCCCGGCCTGTTGGACGTGCTGTCCCACAATAACGCTTACGGTACTCAGAGTGCAATGATCTACGAGCTGGGTCACATCTATCTGCCCAAGGAAAGCGCAGAGGAGCTCCCCGACGAGCCTCTGATGCTGGTGCTGGGCTTCTACAACGCCGGTGATTTCTATACCCTTAAGGGCATGGTAGATACCATCCTCACCGACGCAGGTCTGTCCCGTATCCGCTACGCTTCCTGCAAGACAAATCCCACCTTCCATCCCGGCAGATGCGCCGAGGTATTCGTGCGTGGCAATCTGAAGATCGCAACGCTGGGTCAGATCCATCCCACCGTTGCGGCAAACTACGGCTTCAGCCAGCCCGTTTACGTTGCCTATATCCCCTTCGAGACCCTCTTCGAGGTTGCCAACTTCAAGAAGCAGTACAAGGCACTGCCCAAGTATCCTGCCACCAGCCGTGACTTCGCCTTCGTTTGCGAGCGTGCGCTGGAGGTTGGCACCATCGAGGAAGTGATCCGCAAGGCCGCAGGCAAGCTGATCGAAAAGGTGGAGCTGTTCGACATCTACACCGGCGACAAGATCGACGCCGACAAGAAGAGCGTCGCCTACCGCCTGACCTTCCGCTCTCCCGACCACACCCTGACCGACGAGGAGATCACCAAGGCTTGTGACAAGATCCTCGCCGCCCTGCAAAAGCAGCTGGGCATCGGCGTGAGAGGATAAAAACAGAGGAAACCCTCTTTTTACAAAAGGGTTTCCTCTGTTTTTGTGTTTATAGGAACAAATCCCACCAACGGTGGGATTTGGAATGATCTGCCGTTCTGTTACTTTCTGCTTGTGCAGAAAGTAACCAAAGACACATTTTAGGGGGCTCCGCCCCCTAAAAGTCACCCCAGTGGGTCGCATCTTACCGTTCCGCTGCGCGGAACTCGATGCTCCATGGGGGTAATTGTTTCTGTATTCCACAGAGTATTCGTGCAGTACAGCTGGGTGATGTACATCTCTCCGAGTCGTGGTTTGTACCCGTGGTTTTCTCTGACTAACCCACGGGTACAGAGCTCAACTCTGTGCAATAGCCGTCACCCTTTTGTGCAAACCACACCTCTATTGCATACACAATCGCCCTTGCCCATCAGGAAGGTAAAGGAGGTTACTTTTAGGGGGAAGAGGAAACCTTGGTTTCTTCTTCCCCCTGAAATGATTCTTTGGGTACCTTTCTTTTCACAAAGAAAGGTACAGAGAAAAAACAAGCACTTTGCACCATCTCGCCCTCTGTGATACACAGAAACGATTTGTTCCTAATATTTAAGATATTTAAGCCCGATACTCAAAATACTCGGTGTGGTAGATCATCATCGGGCGTGCATTTCCTTTGTCCTGCAATACCACAACGTAGAAGCTGTCGCCGGGCGTTGCGCTCTCGAACACCTCCAGGCTGCTCATGCGGCAGCGATCGCTCCAGCGGTAGTGAGGGCGGACGGGGACCCGATAGGCACCCACGCTTTGGAAGGTCAGCGTCCAAACAGGCAGATCGGTGAACCGACCGCGTTCGTAGCCATAGCAGCGGAGCATCTCTTCCCGCTCTTCCACCGACAGGCGGTCGTAATTGCAATGCTCGTAGGCTTCGTCGGTAGACTCCAGACGGTCGATGACCAGATCGAAGGGGGAGCGTTGCAGGCGGCGCAGGCGCAGGATGGTGAGCAGGGCTTTGGTCAGCAGCATCCAAAAGCAGGCGGCGAACAAAAGCGTAAATACCAAAAGCACCGCCTCAGCGGTCAGGAGATAACCTGCCAGCAAGGCAAGAGCGGCCACGCCAAATCCGATGACGGGCAGCAAAAGCTTTATGGAATGGATCTGCACGAGCTCGGCAAGATCCTGTCGGCAACGTTCGAGGGTCAAAATCTCTTTTTGCATAATAAAATCTCCTTTACTCTAAGTTCACGCTGTCCCGCCAGGAGGTGTGCGCGCGAGTGGTACCTTCCTCGCACAGGATGAAGAATTTTTGATTGTACACCATCAGCGGCGTCTTTTGGGGGGCGTCCTTCAGACAAATCAAATAGAATTGGTCGCCGTCCGTTGCCGTATCGTGGACCTCGCGGGGCAGCATTTTGCGCACTTCGCTCCACTCATAATGAGGGTGAGGCGGAATCCTGTATTCTCCGCTGTGCTCAAAACGCAGACTGTATACGTACATTCCGGGGACTCCACGGGCACCCTTGGTCCACTCTGCAAGTCTCACGGTCAGCAGATCCTCGCGGATCTCCCAGTCACCGCGACGAATCCTCCGCCGTAAACCGGCATTGCGAATGGTTGGGATCGCTACTTTCACTGCAATCAGCAGGGCAAATATAAGAACGACGATGCCGACGATCAGCGCCATCCGGGAGCCGGATTGCAGGAGGATTCCTGCGGCGATTGCGGCAAACAGGATCGTCACCAGGACGCCCAGAAACAGATTGCGCCTCTGCTTGTGGGAAATCATTTGCAGTACGTCTTCTTTGCAGCGGGAAGGGGTCAAAATCTCTTTTTGCATGATAAAATCTCCGGTTTTGATTGTGTTGATTTGATTATAGCACACAATCAAATGATTGTCAATAGGGATTTGAAAATTTTTAGTATTTTTTTGCGAAAGGGCAAAATCAAAAACTCCCGCCGTTGAGCGGGAGTTTGGGGATCGTTCCATTGATGGATGCGACGCCTTACAGCAGCCGTACGCCTGCCGCCTCGCATACGCGAACCGTCTCGGCATCCCAGATGCTGGATTGCACCTCGCCGATGTGGGCGCAGCCCATCATCAGCATACACAGACGGGACTGGCCGATGCCGCCGCCGATGGTCAGGGGCAGCTCGTCAGAGAGCAGCATCTTGTGGAAGGGAAGAGATCTGCGATCGTCACAACCGGAAAGGGTCAGCTGGCGGTCGAGAGACTCGGCATCCACGCGGATGCCCATGGAGGAGATCTCCACAGCCTTGCCCAGCACGTCGTTCCAGAAGAAGATGTCGCCGTTGAGGTTCCAGTCGTCGTAGTCGGGGGCGCGACCGTCGTGGGGCTTGCCCGACTTCAGCTTGCCGCCGATCTGCATGATGAAGGCGGTCTTGTGCTCCTTCACGAAGGCGTCCTCTCTCTGCTTGGCGGTGTAGTCGGGATAAAGATCCTCCAGCTCCTGCGTGGTGATGAACGCTACCTCGCGGGAAAGCGCGGTCTCCAGCTGAGGGAAGCGCACCCGCAAACGGTCGCAGGTGTCACAGATAGCACCCACGATGGCGCGGACGATCAGCTGCAGATAATCAAGGGTTCGGGTCTCGCGAGTGATGACCTTCTCCCAGTCCCACTGGTCCACGTAAATGGAGTGGAGATTGTCCAGCTCCTCGTCCCGACGGATGGCGTTCATATCGGTATACAGACCGTTGCCCACGGTAAAGCCGTAACGCTTCAGGGCAAGCCGCTTCCATTTTGCCAGGGAGTGGACTACCTGTGCGTGCTCGCCAACGGCGGGCACGTCAAAGGAAACGGGACGCTCCACGCCGCTCAGATTGTCGTTCAGACCCGATTCCGCGGTGACGAACAGGGGGGCAGAGACCCGCTTCAGATGAAGCGCATCGGAAAACTCCTGCTGGAAGGTCTGTTTGATGTAAGCGATCGCCTTCTGGGTGTTATAGGCGTCAAGGGTGGGGGCGTACCCCTCGGGGATCCATACTTTGTTCATTGCGATGTCCTTTCGTGGATGCTCTCGGTTGAATGGTACTATTATAGTACAAACGAGATGGAAAATCAATACTTTTTCCGTGATTTTTTTGACTTTTTCAAATGGCTGAAGAAATAACAACACAAGGGCTGCCGAATGCTTGCGTTGTCAAATTGCATAAATCCGGATTCCGATTTTTGACAAAACAGTCAAATTGTGAAACAAATATAAATTTTTAGGAAAGGTGCGCTTGCCTCTTGACAGACGGGGGAAAAATGATTAAAATAATAATGGATATAATTTTACTTACGGAGATTCGTCTGTATAAATTATAACGCATATCAAAAGGAGGTGTAAAAATTGTTTTACCCAATACAACTGAATATTTCCATTCCCGAGCTGGGTTTGGTGGGTATCATCGCGGCAGCAGTCGTTGCGATCGCGCTGGGTGTCCTGGTCGGCTACAAGCTTCGTAAGCAGACGGCGGAAAAGGTCATCGGCAGTGCGGAAGCAGAGGCCAAGCGGATCGTGGACGAGGCGGTCAAAACGGGCGAAGCCAAGAAAAAGGAAGCCGTTTTGGAAGCCAAGGAAGAAATCCTTGCAGCCAAGAAGGAAAACGAGCGTGAGATCAAGGAACGCCGTGCCGAGGTTACCCGCCTGGAGCGCCGCGTTGCATCCCGCGAGGAGCAACTGGATCGCAAGATCGAGCAGTAC
>JAFTKV010000053.1 GCA_017453085.1 Clostridia bacterium | reverse complement strand
GAGGATCTGACCTGGGTGGAGATCGGCATGGCCAACTCCAACTATACGGTATACGAGGAATCCCTCTCGAATACAATCGACTACGTTAAGCCCTATCAGAACGAAGGTTACACCTCGCTGGAGGTCTATCTTGACCGTGCCTATCAGGCGGGCGAGGTATTGGAATTTTCCTTTAAGATCAATCAGCGCAGCCTGCTCTGTCAGAATCCAAGTGGCTTTTTCTATGAATTCGTTCCCGGGTGGTTCAACGCTACGCCCGTGGAGCACTACACCTTCCGCTGGAATCAGCAAGTGGTGACCGAATCCACCCCCAAGCCCTACGCTTATCACGTCGAAGAAGGCGTAATGGACTGCGGCACCTACGTAATGCTCACCTACAGCGTAGATTACGATTATCCCTTGACCGCCGTCTCCCCCTACCTTCCCTTTGACGATAGCGGGGTCAGTGACCAGCTATACGTGGATCGCATCTCAGTGATCGTGGTATCTATCGTGATCGCGGTGGGGCTTATCTTCGCAGAGGTATATCTGATCGATAGCCACGTTTCCTACAATCGCGGACGGGGATTTCTGACCGGCTACGGCTACCATATTCACGTGTACGGACGGGTGAATCGACGCTATAGGATCGAACGGGACGCTCGCGCCGCCTTGTCCGCCCGCGTCGGCCGATCCGGAGGCGGTGGCGGCGGATGCGCTTGTGCGTGTGCCTGTGCCTGTGCTTGTGCCGGCGGCGGAAGAGCCGGATGCAGCCAGAAAGATACATACGAAAATCATGCTGAATAAGCAAATCCCGCTACGGAAATATCGTGGCGGGATTTTCAGTGTGCGGGAACCTGTCATTGTTTACACAATATTCAAACAAACCAATGAAAGCCTCCTTGACAGCCTTTCGTTTTTATGATAAAATCAAGTTAATCACAAACTGTCTGATGAGGAGTGACCCATATGAAACGAATCGGTTTGATCCTGCTCTGTGCGATCCTGATGCTGACCCTTTCCTCCTGCGTGGAGGAAGAATCCGAAGAATCGTTAAAAACCCCCGAAACGTCCTCTCTCGTCACCTACACCATCAGCGATACAGAATCCATTCGACTGCTGTATAACAACTATTTCGCCGGCTACGGCGAATGGATCAAAGATGGAGAGACTACAAAAATCCACTATTTGATCGACTATGAGTATTGGGGATTCTTTGCTTCGCGCGAAGGAATTACCGAAATCATAATCGCGCTATACCGTATTGACGGTGTCACGGTTCAACTCAATCCGTATACCAACGAACCGACTCCCTCTATCTTGGGATCCAATACCTATTCCGATGCTCTAATCGGACGTTTTGATGAAGGGCTACTTAATTCCACGGTCTTTTCCTACTACGATCAGGATTCCGGCGAGTACGAAGCAGAGCCGTCGGTTTCGATCCGCAATATTACAGTTGAGCACACCGACATGATCATGTTCGATTGGGCTCCCGAGGAATGGCGGCAGTTCGTACAAAACGCAAACGACGGCATCCTGCGGCTGGACGAGGCTGAGCTTTGGTACTCCTTTGCCGAAGGGCGCGGCGAGTGGATCACAAACGGTGTTACCATCCCCATCCGGATCAAGCTGATCGAATACGCTCCCGCGATGATCATCTACGATATTTCGGGCGAGGAAGAAAAGCTTCTGCTGTTTGGATCCGGTACTTCGGAGGACGGATTTGCCCTGACGCTGGACGAAATCAATACGTCCATGTTTTACGGTGATACCGTTCAATCGGTGACGGTGCGTATCGTCGATTCAATCGAACCGCCCGCTACCGAGGAACCGATTACAGAATCGATTACCGATCCTTGGACCGAGCCTACCACCGAGCCTCCTATCTCTCTGCCGATCACCGATCCAAAAGTCGATGCGTAATATCCCCGTTTCCCCGCTGCAAGTGCCTTGCGGTGGGGATCCTTTTCTCTGCTATGTCGGACTCATACCGCAAAAGCTCGGTCAGGTAATTTTCCGGTCGATGCGCGTCCACACGGGTATATCGCCCACGCTCACCGATCTCCAGCACCGTTCCCACGTGGGTAAAGCCCAGGAGCGCGGGCGGCAGGTGAGTGACAAGGTCATCCAGATTGCGGATGACCGTAAACCTTTCCCAGCGAGCGCGGAGCTTGCGGGAAGGGATTCCGAATACCACCCGTGGACAGCCAAAGCCCCATCCCTCCAGCGACTCCCGCAAATCGGGGCGACTTTGCCAAACGTATTCATGGCAAAGCACCGCAAGAGCGGCTCCGTGAGAGTAGCCCGAGATCACAATCTTCCGTACGTCGGAATCCATAACGTCGGCGGCGACGTAGTCCTCCACAGTCTTCCACACCTTCAGAAAGCCGCGGTGAGCGTACCATGCTCCGCCCTCTGCCCGTGAATATGCTTTTGCGGGAAAGCTAAGATTGTTTTTCCAATCGGTAACACCGTCCGAGCCGGCAAAATATATGTACAGCGTCGTTCCCACTCTGCGAAGCGCAAAGTCCGCCGAGTTTTGGACGTGCGTGTACATGGTGTGGAGCGTGCGGGAAAAGAGCGTGCTGAGTTTCATCCTGTGCCTCCTGAGGGGTGATGATACAGTATATGCGGGCGGCGGCAAGATGGGATGATCCTCCATCCTATTATACTTTTACAGATAAAATTGATTTAGTACGGTATAATATTTATCTACTTTCTTTGTGACCCAATGACATCCAAAAGGTACTATATTGATGAGGAGGTGAAAACCAATGACCGATCAGAGGATCATCGAGCTGTTTTGGGATAGAAATGAGCTGGCCATCAACGAAACACAAACCAAATACGGACATTTCTGTTATTCCATCGCTTTCAATATCCTTCGAAACAAGCCCGATGCCGAGGAATGCGAGAATGACACTTATCTGAGCGTATGGAACACTATTCCCCCCGACCGTCCGATATGCTTTTCAGCTTTTCTGGGGAAAATTACCCGCAACCTATCATTGAAAAGATTACGAAGCTGCAAAACACAAAAACGCGGCGGCAACGAAGCACTTCTCTCCCTTGATGAGCTGCTGGAGTGCATCCCCGACCACCGCAGCTTCGATGAGATGATCAACGAGCGTTATCTTACGGAACTACTGAATGCCTTTTTACGAGCGCTTCCCGATAACGAGCGGCGAGTATTTATCTGCCGTTACTGGTACTGCGAATCGGTAAAGGAGATTGCACAGGAATTTGGTTTTGGAGAAAGCAAGGTGAAAATGATGCTTCTTCGTACCCGTCAAAAATTATTAACCTATCTCACAGAGAAAGGAGTGTTCGTATGAAGAAACAAAATGAAGTATTACAGGATGCCATCGGTATGATCGATGACGATCTGTTGTTGGATGCTAAACAAGTAACGGAAAGTAAGCCTCGGACAAGCATAAAGCATTCTTTAATAAAATGGGGATCGCTTGCAGCTTGCCTTGCCGTTGCAATTACGGCTGCACTTGCATTCCTTCCCCATGATAGCAATGACACGACCAATCTCACCTCATCTGATGCTTCTCAAAAGAACCCTCTCAAAGATCTGCCGTATTACACTCCTGCTATTGCAGAGAATCTATGGAAACTGGATAATTTCGATGCATATTCCATTATATTCGAAAACACCCCGGAGACTGTATACACATCAAGTCAAGCAGATAATAATATCAATTTCTTAAGTGTTCAAACTCCGTTCGACACTATGCAATCTCAAAGCCTATCCATATCCAATTACCAATCGATTAAGGTAGAATCGCTACTTGGTAAACGCTACATTGCTTATTATTCCGAAGACGGTATTCCGGTTTTCTATGATACAGTGGAAAAATGCGAAGTAAACCTGGAAGAAAGAATTATAGGCGAAAGCAAATTTGATATTGAACCGCTGATTGCACGAGCCATCGAAATATTAGAAGAGCAATATCCCGGATCGACAGAATCAGAGAATAATCGTATACTTCTGCGAGAATTAATTCTAAGTCGAGCGTATAACACCCCTTTTAAGCCCTCTGTTCGCGCAGATATTGAATTCATGAAATCATTGCCGGGATATCAACCAGGCAAAAACGAGCGATCACTCCGAGAAAGATTCAAATATACATATTGCGTACAGGCATATGCTGACGCAAGCATAGAAATGTACAACTCGTTTCATTTGGTACCGTTTCGCATTAGACTATTGGGTTTGGATCCTGTCAACGGACTGGGTATAGTCCAAGTGGTAGACTTGCCCGGTAACGGACTATCCTATTTATGTTATAATGTGGTAACTGATACCATCACGCTTTTACCGAAAGACATCTCCAACACTCTACACGGAACAATGCTTTTCGACGGTGCTATCTTCCGCTTTTCGCGAACCGGAAACATTGTGACTGTTGCATACCCAAAGTGTGGTTCTGATATGCAGTACCGCGACTTATTGCAACGGACGCTATATTATTCTTCCAGTCGAAAGATCACATATTACGATGGTGAATATATCGGATATTTCAATCTTGTTCAAGACATTGCATATCGGTTAGATGCTGATGTAGCACTATACACCCCTAGCATCCGTGGAGCAAGCGAAGCATTTGTTTCCAGTAATGAATCAGTCGTTTATTACAAACTGTTTGATGATACGCTATCTGATCGAACATTTCAGACGAACGATCAACTATGGTACAACCGCCTGCAATTGCACAATCTCGATACCGATCAATGGGTATTCTGCACGATGGACGGTGCTTTAGTTAATCGCATCATCGTACCGGGGAATTTTGTTCGCTTCATTGCCGACGAAACTGCGGTCATCATGGAGAGAAATGGACAATACTATGCCTATTCTCTCGCGGATGGTGAAGACATCACCCAAGAGGTAGCTGCTTATTCGATTCCCATGATGGCTCATGAACGGCTTCTTGCATACACGGAAGCAGGTTATCTCTATACGAAAGAGTTGTTTTCAGATAGTGAACAGAAACGCATTGCAAAAGCGGATAGTGTAATTTTCAGCGATGACGGAGCATTTGCATTTATTCATAATGATGAGGAAACCTTTGTCACCTGTATTAACATCGTATCTTTGGACTCATGCCGCATTGAAATTGATTCTACGCTTTGCACTCAATTTTTCAACACTCCCAATGCGGTTTTCCAAATGATTTATAACAAAGAAGAAAACACCCTCACCATCTCTTTCTATCAAGATGAATCTGTCGCATAATATAATTCAACCATTTTCAATGCATTAACTATTCTATACACTAACCCCCTCTCCGAAACCAGCTTTCAGAGAGGGGGTTAGTCATATCAGCTTCAAATACCCTTCCATATCGAAGTTATCCAGCAGGGAGTCCTTCTTCAAATAGAGGGGGTGGTGGGGATGCCCCTTCACCGAGGGCTTGCCGGCGTGATACCAGCGAGCGCCGAAACGGTTGCCCTCCTCTACCATATCGGAAAGACAAAGCTTCAGATAGTCTCTCTTTTCTACAATAGTACCCCACGCCGCCCAGACGGCAGGT
>JAFTKV010000007.1 GCA_017453085.1 Clostridia bacterium | reverse complement strand
TTCGAGACCTTTGATATCGAATTCCCCTACTGCACCGAGTGCATCGTCACCAAGAGCGAGGAGTACCAGGGCGAGGGTAAGGTAGAAGCGTTCCACGAATTCGTGCTGAACGCAGGCAACAGCGCAGTATTCGTAGAGGACAAAGAGATCGTCAAGGTGCACGTACATATCAAGGATCCCGGCAGCGTGCTGTCCGAGGCTATCCGCTACGGCTCTCTGTACACCGTGAAGATCGAGAATATGCAGAATCAGCATACCGCACTCATCGAAGAGGTAGAAGTACCTGCCGCTCCCGTAGCTCGCGCTCCCGAGAAGCAGTACGGCTTCGTATCGGTCACCATGGGTGAGGGTATGAAGACTCTGTTTGCAGACCTGGGCGTAGATTCCTTCGTGCTGGGCGGTCAGACCATGAATCCCTCTGCCGAGCAGCTGATCGAAGCGGTCAACGCTACCCCCAGCGAGATCGTTTATCTGCTTCCCAACAACAGCAACATCTGTCTGGTGGCTGAGCAGGTTTCCAAGATTGTGGAGGACAAGAGAGTCATCGTGATCCCCTCGGTCAGCGTACCCCAGGGTATTGCAGCGATGATGAACTTCAGCCCCGACGAGACCCCCGAGGAAAATACCGCCAACATGACCGCGGCTCTGGCATCGGTCAAGACCTTGGATATCACCTTCGCAGCACGCGATTCGACATTCGACGGTCAGGAGATCAAGGGCGGTCAGATCCTGGGTCTGGTAGAGCGTAAGGTCAAGTACGTGACCGACACCCGTGAGGAGTGTATGGATATGCTGATCGACCATATGGGCGAGGCATCCTTCGTAACCCTCTTCTACGGCTCCGACGTAGACCCCGACGATGCCGAGCGCATGGCAGATCACCTGCGTGAAAAGCTGGGCGACGACGTGGAAGTCGTATCGGTATGTGGCGGCCAGCCTCTGTACTACTACGTAATTTCCGTAGAATAATTCTATACCATTCAAAACTCCCCACGAGCTTGTGGGGAGTTTTGGTTTGCAGTGAAGTGGTGAAGCTGCACAAGCGTTGACCTGTAATTTCTCTGTTTTGTACAACAAATTCGACAATGTTTGAGGTTGACAAAAGCTGTTGTTTGTGATATACTGTGATTGAAAGAAGCTTAATATGGAAAGGAATAAGTCCGATGGGCAGATAAGGCTGAACGCTATTAATTCCAGTAATGCATCAATGAAAGGATACTATGATATGAAACATATTGCTTTGTTTTTTCTGCTTATATTCAGCATCCTGTGTGCTACCGGATGCGATAGCACTTCCGGCGGCAATGTCACAACCTCTGCCGTCACTGCTGCGGACGTGGCGCTTTCCGGTGATGAATATAATAAATTCGAATTTGTATATCCGGCTCCCCAAAAAACAGTTACCGTTCAATCAAACGAAACGGTTTCTGATGCATTCTCACGGCTGATGGACTATTATATCAAATACGATACGCTGGTGATAACCGTCGAGATGAACAACACCTTTGCAGTTGAGAAGAAATTTGAAAATATCTCCTACGAAACTATTCAAGGATGGCCTTCGCCTCACGATTCTTCTTATTATCACGCAAAATTGGAAGTAAAGTACAACGATTTCGATGCGGATGATTGGTTAACTCTTGCCGCCGATGACGAGGTAATCACTATAAAGGTGACGATTCCATATAAGTTTGAATTTGTGGATGATTAATTTACTATGCAATAAATGGAGGAATGCATATGCAACGAAAATTATTATCCTTTTTATTGATTTCTGTATTACTACTATCTATATCCGGCTGTGGCGTATCCTTTGATCCGGAAGAGATTGAATATACTGGTTACAGTTACTCATCTGCGAGTTTAGTTGCATCGAGCGAAAGCAACGGCAATTCTTCTTCGCTACGCTTTGCCTCAGCATCCGATTTGAAACTGAGTATTGATATGCACGAATCCACGAAAATGATAGAAGAGGCTGAAAAAAGC
The DNA here is from genome assembly GCA_017453085.1 of Clostridia bacterium. Taxonomy (GTDB): domain Bacteria; phylum Bacillota; class Clostridia; order Oscillospirales; family CAG-272; genus CAKSQF01. The sequence goes on along the minus strand of JAFTKV010000007.1, from coordinate 9,538 downwards.
AAATCGATTGCCTTTCAAAATCAATCCATCGAAGCGACCTACGTGCATTCCAAAGTGTTACCGACTCAAAACAGTAATCAGTCAACACTTCGAAAATACAGCATAGTGGATGAATACCAAAAAGACAAGAAAACGATCCAAATCCGACATTCCACGGGTGAAATGATCGGTTACTACGAGGGAGATAAATCCATTCGTTCGACAAGCGGCGATTTGACGCTTACCGAAGCAGAAGCTTTGGCAGTTAAGCTGTTGACCGAGTTGTACGGCGAAGATGTATTGAGTGAATATACGCTGGGCGAAACACAGCGCATCCAATCGTACTGGAGAGTTACCTACACCAGATATTTGTTTGGTTATCCCACCGAAGACGAAATCCGGGTGCATTTTAATCTAAAAGGCGAATTGATCTTCCTGAAGGCTACCTATATGGGTAATTATCAGCATTTGGAAGATGAGATTTCCAAAGAGCACGTTGAGTATGCAGAAGAGCTTTTGCGCAGTTCAATTTCATCTTCATGGACTGTCGCCGACTATCACTGGCTGGTTTTGGACGCGGATGGCAATTGCTATGTAAAGCTATTGGCAACTCGCAAAGGAATTGACGGTACAGTAGCAGGTGAAGAATTCTTCATCAACGTCAACTAACCCACCATCCCCTCCCCGCGCGGGAGGGGATCTTTTTGCCTTGTCCGAAAATAAACGGATGTAAACTCTGTAAAAATTCGTGAAAAGTCTTGATTTTCCGGATGGAATATGATAGAATAATATGAATAATCATAGCATTTCCCAAGGAGCATATCCATGTCCACATATATTGAGAAAACCAAAGCCGTAACGCTTCCGCTGCTTCCTTTGCGGGGCGCAGTGGCATTCCCCTCCATCCCCTTCGCCATCGAGGTCAACCGCGCCGAGGAGGTGGCGGCTCTGGAGGCTGCCAAGGCAAACGGCGGTGCAGTCTTCCTTCTGGCCTTCAAGAGCCCCGATGACGACGAGGAGATCTGCAGCCGTACCCTGCATCGGGTGGGCGTAATGGCCAAAATCGAAAAGTTCACCCGCCAATCGGGCGGCATCGTCCGTGCCAATCTGGACTGCCTCTGCCGCGGCGAGGTGGTCAGCATCACCAATAGCCCCGTGCCCACCGTCCGCGTGGTCTGCAAGACTGTGAAGGTGGAGGCCGAGTCTGACGACGAGCAGATGCTCCGCGCGGCCGTTCTGAAGAAGCTGGATCGCTTTACCGGTCAGATCCCCGCATTTAACAAGGAAATCGAGAAAACCATCAAATCCGCCGACGATCCCGGTCAGCTGGCCGACTTCATCGCAGGCAGCATCCTGCTGAGGCTGGAGCACAAGCAGCAGATCCTGGACGAGTTCGATCCCATCGAGCGTCTGCGCATCCTGTCGGAGATCTTCGACGAGGAGCTGCTGATGCTGGCGGAGGAGATCAGCATCCACAAAAAGACCCGTGAGCGGATGGAAGCCAATCAGCGGGACTATTATCTGCGAGAGCAGATGAAGGTCATCCAGTCCGAGCTGGGCGAGGGCGGGGAAGACGACGATATCGCCGAGTACCTCTTCAAGATCGCCCGCATCAAGGAGATGCCCGAGGAGATCCGCGAAAAGCTGGTGAAGGAGGTTCGCAAGCTGGAAAAGCTGCCCTTTGCCTCCCCTGAAAGCAACGTGATCCGCGGCTATCTGGACACCTGTCTGGAGCTGCCCTTCGGCAAAAAGACCGCCGACCGTCCCGACGTTGCCGCCGCCCGCAAGATCCTCGACCGTGATCACGACGGCATGGAGAAGGTAAAGGAGCGTATCCTGGAATATATTGCCGTTCGTGCCAGAACCGAGGGCATCCGCAACCAGATCCTCTGTCTGGTGGGTGCGCCCGGTGTGGGTAAGACCTCTGTAGCATCCTCCATCGCTACTGCGCTGAAGCGCAAATTCGTCCGCGTGTCCCTTGGTGGCGTGCGGGACGAGGCAGATATCCGCGGTCACCGCAAGACCTACGTGGCATCCATGCCCGGACGGATCATCGACGCCATCGTGAAGGCAGAGTCGGAAAATCCCCTGATCCTGCTGGACGAGATCGATAAGCTGACCCGCGATTCCCACGGCGATCCCTCTGCTGCACTGCTGGAGGTGCTGGATCCCGATCAGAACAAAAATTTCCGCGACCATTTCTTAGAGTTCCCTTGGGATCTCTCGGATTGTATCTTTATTGCAACCGCAAACACCCTGGATACCGTGCCCAAGCCGCTGCTGGACCGTATGGAGATCATCGAGCTGCCCAGCTACTCCCGCTCGGAGAAGCTGTCTATTGCCAAAAATCACCTGTTCCCCAAGCAGCTTGCCCGTCACGGTCTGACGAAAAAGCAGTTGAAGCTGTCCGACGCCACGCTGCTGGAGGTCATCGACGGCTATACCCGCGAGGCGGGCGTGCGAAATCTGGAGCGGGAGCTGGCGTCCCTCTGCCGTAAGGCGGCGATGCGCCTGGCCGACGACCCCGAGACGGCAACGGTGAAGATCACCCCCAAGAATCTGGCAACATTTCTCGGCCCCCGCAAGGTGATCGACGATAAGCTCCCCGAGACCGATACGGTGGGACTGGTAAACGGTCTTGCCTATACCGAGGCGGGCGGCGATCTTCTGCAGGTGGAGGCTCTGCCTCTTCCCGGCAGCGGAAAGCTGCAGCTCACCGGCTCGCTGGGCAAGGTGATGACCGAGTCCGCCGAGATTGCAAGAAGCGTGGTACGCGCCCGTGCCGACCGCTACGGCATCGACGCAGAGTTCCATAAAAATACCGATCTGCACATCCATTTCCCCGAGGGGGCGATCCCCAAGGACGGCCCCTCCGCAGGTGTCACCATGGTGACGGTCATGATCTCCGCGCTGGCGGGCATTCCCGTGCGCCGCGATGTGGCCATGACCGGCGAGGTCAGCCTCCGCGGTAGAGTTATCGCCATCGGCGGACTGCGGGAGAAGTCTATGGCAGCCTATAAGGCGGGCGTCAAGACCGTTCTGGTGCCTTCCGACAACAAGCCCGATTACGAAAAACTGGACGCTTTTCTCAAGGAGGGCATGGAGTACGTGTTCTGCAATACCGTGGAAGACGTGCTGCAGGTAGCCCTGCTCCCGCCTGTTGAGAAATCCGTTTCCGCAGAGGAGAAGACCGCTGTCGATAGCGACGAGCAGCCGCTTCCTCTGCCCATTGAGCACAAGCGAGGAGGCAGATCCCGTGAAAGTCAATATCACTAAGACCGATCTGAAGATCACGGCAGGACTGCCCTCCCAATTTCCCGCTGACCGCAAGCCCCAGATCGCCTTTTCGGGCAGATCCAACGTGGGCAAAAGCTCGCTGATGAATGCGCTTATCGGCAGAAAGAGTCTGGCGAGAGTCAGCGCAAGCCCCGGAAAGACCATCACGGTGAACTTTTATGAGGTGGATAAGGCCTTTTATCTGGTGGACCTCCCCGGTTACGGTTATGCCCGTCGCACTGCATCGGAGCAGGCAAAATGGTCGAAACTGGTAGACGGATACTTTACCGAAGGCGGCGAGCGGGTCACTGCGGTGGCGCAGCTCATCGACCTGAAGGTGGGAGCAACCCGTGACGATCTGATGATGCTGGACTTCCTCAGAGAGGCACAGATCCCCTTCTTTGTGGTGGCTACCAAAGTCGATAAGCCCAACAAGACCGAGCGTGCCGCCATGCTGGAAAAGCTTCGCGCGCTCCCCGTACTGGAGGGCATCACCATCCTACCGTTTTCCGCTCAAAGCGGAGAGGGCAAAGAAGCGGTCATCGCCGAAATCATGAAATCCCTCAACTAACCCTCAAAAACAACTTTTCGGCACTGCCGAAAAGTTACCGAATTTATTCTTTATTATTTCTTCTTTATTCTTTATTTCCGAAGGAACCCACACTATGCTTCACCCTCACTATTCCATTAACTCCCTCGGCCATCTTGCTGTTGGCGGAGTCGATACCGTCGCTCTTGCCGAAAAGTACGGCACGCCGCTCTATGTGATCGACGAGAACGCTATCCGCGCTCAATGCAGACTGTATAAGTCCGCTATGGAGCACTGCTTCGGCACCGACAGCACCATCCATTACGCTTCCAAGGCACTCTCCTGCAAGGCAATTTATCGCATCCTGCAGGAGGAGGGGATCGGCGTGGATCTGGTGTCTCCCGGCGAGCTGTACACTGCCAAGGCGGCAGGATTTGATCTTACCAAGGCGTCCTTCCACGGCAATAACAAGACCGATCGGGAGATCGAAAACGCCATTCTGAACGGAATCGGCGAGTTTATGGTGGACTCCTTCGAGGAGCTGGAGGCCATCGACCGTATCGCCGGTGAGCAGGGCGTGATGCAGCGCATCATGCTCCGTCTGACCCCCAACATTGACGCCCATACCCAAAAGGCGATCCTCACCGGTCAGCTGGACTCCAAGTTCGGCACGCCCATCGCTACGGGGCAGGCCGAGCGGCTGGTGCGGCTGGCACTCTGCAAGAAAAATCTGGTGCTGGAGGGCTTCCACAGCCACATCGGCTCCCAGATTTTCGAATACGAGCCCTATATCGAGCAGGCGAAGGTCATGTTCGAATTTATGGCGGATATGAAGCAAAAGACCGGCTACGAGGCGAAAAAGATCAATCTGGGCGGCGGCTTTGCCGTCCGCTATACCCACGATCAGCCTTCGGTGGACATCGTGGGCAATATCGAAAAGATCTGCGCAGAGGTGGATCGACTGGTCGCTCAGTACAAACTTAACCGCCCCGCGATCCTGATGGAACCGGGACGCTCCATCGTGGCGGCTGCAGGTGTGACCCTGTACACCGTTGGCACGGTGAAGGAGATCGAAGGCGTTCGAACCTACGTTTCGGTGGACGGCGGAATGACCGACAATCCCCGATACGCGCTGTATCAGTCCCGCTACGAGGCACTGCTGGCCAATCGGGCGGCGGAGAAGAAGGATCTGATCTGCACGATTGCAGGACGCTGCTGTGAATCGGGCGACCTGATCGGCGAGGGAATGGCACTCCAAACTCCCGTGCGCGGTGATATTCTGGCGGTGCCGGTGACCGGCGCTTACAACTATTCCATGGCATCCAACTACAACCGTGTGCCCAGACCGGCAATGGTCTTCGTGGCAGACGGCAAGGATCGTCAGGTCATCCGTCGGGAGACCTACGAGGATCTTTGCAGAAACGATATTTGATGAAGGAAGCGATAGTATGCTTTTAGATATGATTTTCGGGGGTGCAGACTTTCGGGAGATCATGATCCAGCTGATCATGACTGTCCCTATCGTGCTTATCGCCCTGACCTTTCACGAGGTCGCGCACGGCTGGGTGTCCTACAAAATGGGCGACCCGACCGCCTATAATCTGGGTCGGCTGTCGCTGAATCCCGTCAAGCACTTGGATCCCTTGGGCTCCGTGTGTATGCTGTTGGTGGGTGTGGGCTGGGCAAAGCCGGTTCCTGTCAACTCCCGTTATTACAAGAAGCCGAAGCTGGGCATGGCACTGACTGCACTGGCGGGCCCTGTGACCAACCTCATTCTGGGCTTTGTCGGTCTGCTGCTGATGAACGCCGCAATTTACCTGTCGCTTCTGGACTGGATGGATCTGCGCCTGTGGTCGATCATCATGGAGTTCTTCTACTACTTTGCGATGATGAACGTCTATCTGGCGGTGTTCAATCTGATCCCCATCCCTCCCTTCGACGGATCGCGGATTGCCTTCGTCTTCCTGCCCGATCGGATCTATTTCGGCGTGATGAAGTACGAGCGGATCATTCAGCTGGTGGTGCTGGCTGCGCTGTGGTTTGACATTTTGGACCGTCCGCTGGAAATCGTCGCCGGTTTCGTGATGGGCGGCATGGATTGGATCATCAGCTGGATGCACGTGGGCATCGGTCTGCTGTTCGGGTAAACCGATATGGTAAACGAAGAGCTGAGCTTTCATCTGGAGGTCTTCGACGGTCCGCTGGATCTTCTGCTGTCGCTGATCACCAAGAATAAGCTGAATATATACGACATCCCCATCTCGCTGATCTTTACTCAGTACATGGAGTACATCGAGGCGATGCGAAGGATGGATATGGATGTGGCGGGCGAGTTTCTGGAAATGGCGTCCCGCCTGATGCTGATCAAGAGCCGGATGCTTCTGCCCCGTGCCGCTGACAGCAAGGAAGAGGATCCCCGCAAGCCGCTGGTGGATGCGCTGGTGGAATACCGTCGTGCAAAAGAAGCGGCAGGGCTGCTGTCCCCCCGATACAGTCGATATTCGGGGCGGTTCGTCAAGGAGCCCGACGAGGTGGGCATCGACCGCACCTTTACCGCCGATCACGAGGCGACCCTTCTGATCCGTGCGTTCGAGCGGATCTTCGTTAGACAGAAGCAGGCACAGGAGTCCCACACCGACGTGCCACGGCAAACGCTGGCGACCATTCTCACCAAGAAGATCGTGCCTGTGCCCGAAAAGGCGTTTACCATCCTGCGCTATCTGCTCCGAAAGGGAGAGGTGCCCTTTGAAACGCTCCTACTGGCCACAAACAGCGATCGCAGTCAGCTGATCACCTCGTTTTTGGCACTGCTTTCCCTTATCCGAAACGGTCGGCTGACCGCCAGAGAGGACGAGGCGGGCGAGATCTATCTGGCCATTGCGCCCCGCGAAAACAGGGAAGCGGACGGGACGACCGGGGAAATCGAAGCATCCTAAAGGAATGAAAAAATGAACGAACAGGAAATCACTCTGGGACAAGCCCCCGAGACCGCAGCCATCCTGGAGGCGGTGCTCTTTGCGGCGGGCTATCCCATCGAATACGAAAAACTCGCCGCCGTAGCGATGGTCTCCGAGACCGAGGTCCGCGAGGCGGCATACGCCCTCCACCAAAAGTACGAGGCGGAGGAGCGGGGCATCCAGCTGGTGCTGTATGACAACAGCTGCCAGTTCTGCACCCGCGAGGGCTTTGAGGATTACATCCGCGCTGCGCTGGGCATCCGTCAGAGCGGCCGCCTGTCGGCGTCCTCCTTGGAGGTGCTGGCCATCATCGCCTACAATCAACCGGTGACCAAGGCGGTCATCGAGCAGATCCGCGGGGTGGACTCCTCCTACGCGCTGGGCGTGCTGGCGGAGAAATCGCTCATCGAAACGGTAGGACGGCTGGATGTGCCCGGAAAGCCCAATCTTTACGGCACGACCCCCGATTTTCTGCGGGTGTTCGGGCTGTCCTCGCTGGACGAGCTGCCCGCCATGAGCGACACTCCCCAGCAAACGTCCCTTCAGCTGGAGGGAATCTAAGACGCCGTGCGTCTTTTTCAACTTGAATGAAACAGGAGGTGAATCGGTTTGAACGGATGGATCATATTCGGCTGTATTTTGCTGGCATTTTGGCTGATCGGCATGATCCGCGCCAGCGTCGAGGTGGAATATAACACCGGCGTGCGGGTGGCGGTGAAGGTGCTGGGCATGACCTTCCGCATCACACCGAAGGAGAAAAAGCCTCCGAAATTGTCGGATTTTACCCCGAAAAAGTACAGAAAACGCCTTGCCAAGGACGAAAAGCTCCGTCTGAAGCAGGAAGCCAAAAAGGCGAAGAAGCAAGCCGAGAAGGAGCGGAAGAAGGCGGAAAAGAAGGCCGCCAAGGAAGCTGCCAAAAAAGGTCTCCCTCCCCCCGACACCGGCAAAAAGAAAAAGGAAAAGAAGAAAAAGGATCTGGCCGAGATCATGGAGCTGGTGCTGGTGGGACTGGATGCCCTCAAGGGATTGTTCAAATCCTTCGGCAAGCATTTTGAGATCGAGGCAGTGCGGCTTAAAATCGCCGTGGCAAGCGAGGACGCTGCAGCCACTGCCATTCTGTACGGCATTGTGGTGCAGTTTGTCACCTATCTCTGTCACGCACTGGCAGCGATCACCAATTTCAAGGTGAAAAATCCGGAGGAGATCGGGGTAAGTGCCGACTTTTTGTCGGATAAGCTTTCTATGGATCTGCACTTCGTCTTCCGTCTGCGGGTATGGCATATCTTCGCCATGGTCTTTGCCGCAGGCATCGGCGCCGTGAAGCGGTTGCTGAAAAATATGACCGAGGAAAGCGGCGCCTCCTCGGCGAACAAGATTGCCGATACAAAATCCAACGACTCGCCTGCGGGCTGAGCATAAATCAGGATACTCTATTGGAGGATTAACAATATGAACGAAAGCAAGCTGAACAAGATCATTGACACGTCTCTGGGTAACATCAAGCAGATCATCGACGTGAACACCGTGGTGGGCGAGCCCATCACTACTGCCGGCGGAACGGTGATCATCCCCGTTTCCAAGGTCTCCCTGGGCTACGCCTCCGGTGGCGTGGACTACTACGGCAAGCATAATCCTGCCGCAAACGGCGCATCGTCATTCGGCGGCGGCGGCGGAACCGGCGTGACCCTGAATCCCGTTGGCTTTCTGGTGACCAAGGCAGACGGCTCCACCGAGTTTATGCCCGTGACCACCACGCCCAACGTAGCTCCCGCTCCCGATAAGGTGGATACCATCATCTCCTTCCTGGAGCGCTCTCCCGAGCTGCTGGCCAAGATCAAGGCGATGATTCCTCAGAAGAAGAAGGACGAGCCTGCAGAAGCAGAGGAAGCTCCCGAGGCAACGACTGAGGCTGCAGAATAAGTCAGGCATTTCCCGTTCTAATCTCCCCTCCCTTCGCATAGACTATGGCGAAGGGGGAGGAGTTTGTGCGCTTTTTTTGGAAGCTTTGCAGCGTTTGTTTGCTGCTTTCCGTCCTATGGGGACAGGGAAGGGGAGCCTTTGCCGCCGCAGGCAGCTTGGATGGATGGGTGTCGGTTTCTGCCCGTGCGGCCGTGCTGATGGATCAGTACGGACAGGTGCTCTATGCCCACAATGCCGACGAGCGGCTGCCCATGGCCTCTACTACCAAGATCATGACCGCACTGGTGGCCATCGAATCGGGGGACGTGGGGCGAATCGTGCAGATTCCCGCCGAGGCGGTCGGGGTGGAGGGCTCCTCTGTCTATCTGATCGCAGGTGAGGAGCTGTCGCTGCTGACCCTCCTGTACGCGCTGATGCTGGAAAGTGCCAACGACGCGGCAGTTGCCATTGCCGTGGCTATCGACGGCAGCGTGGAGAAATTCGCCCGACGAATGAACGACAAGGCGGCGGAACTGGGGCTTTCGGATACCCATTTTGAGAATCCTCACGGTCTGGATGCAGAAGCGCACTATACCACTGCAAAGGATTTGGCGACGCTGACCGTGGCGGCACTGGAGAACGAGATCTTTGGAAAGATCGTCTCTACCGTTCGCTACTCGGCATCGGTGGATGACGGCGACAGCGTTCGGCTGTTTGTCAATCACAACCGTCTGCTGCGGGAGTATGAGGGCTGTATCGGGGTGAAAACCGGCTTTACCAAACGCTGTGGACGCTGTCTGGTCAGTGCGGCGCGGCGGGACGGTATCACGCTGGTGGCAGTGACCCTGAATGCGCCTGATGACTGGCGGGATCATCGGGCGATGCTGGAGTATGGCTT
>JAFTKV010000052.1 GCA_017453085.1 Clostridia bacterium | reverse complement strand
TTCCCTGCCCGTGGGTTTGTTTAGTAATACCATTTCCAAATCGTTTCTACGGCGTATCATGTATAGTTCTTAGTTCGTGCAAACATAGCAAAAAAATGCGCCGCAAGGATTTGCGGCGCAGTGATAAAAGTTTTCGAAGATTCCAAAGAAACCAGATGTTTGTTGCAGTTGCAAAGCAACTGCAACAAACTCCCACGTAATTCGGCATAGCCGAATTACAGTTTTTGTCAAAAAGTTTCTTTGGCAGAGCTCGAGACGGAGTCTCGAATGCATTCATTATTCTCCCATAATCTGCTTGTCGATGGCAGCGGCGGCGGTTTTGCCTGCTCCCATAGCAAGGATTACGGTTGCGGCACCGGTAACGGCGTCGCCGCCGGCGTAAACGCCGGGTTTAGTGGTGGCACCGGTCTCTTCGGTGACGATGATGCCGCCCCAACGGTTAACCTCCAGACCTGCGGTGGTGTCCTTGATCAGGGGGTTGGGGGATGTACCGATGGACATGATGACGCAGTCAACGTCCATGACGAACTCGCTGCCGGGAACTTCTACGGGAGAGCGTCTGCCGGATGCGTCGGGCTCGCCCAGCTCCATCTTGATGCACTTCATACCCACAACCGTACCGTTCTTGGGATCACGCTTGTCCTCGGGATTGTTGTAGCCGAGAATTTCTACGGGATTGTTCAGAAGGCGGAACTGGATGCCCTCTTCCATTGCGTGCTCGACTTCCTCGGCACGGGCAGGAAGCTCCTCCAGAGAACGGCGGTAGACGATGGAAACCTCGTCTGCACCCAGTCTGAGAGCAGTACGGGCAGCGTCCATTGCTACGTTACCGCCACCTACAACTGCAACCTTCTTGGCACGCAGAATAGGAGTGGTAGCGTCGTCCTTGTACGCCTTCATCAGGTTGTTACGGGTGAGGAACTCGTTTGCGGAGTAAACACCGCGCAGAGACTCGCCAGGGATTCTCATAAATCTGGGCAGACCTGCGCCGGAGCCTACGAATACGGCTTCGAAGCCAAACTCTTCCATCAGCTCGTCGATGGTAACGGTCTTGCCGATCACCATGTTGGTCTCAACCTTAACGCCCAGTGCCTTCAGGGTGTCAACTTCCTTCTGCACGATTGCCTTGGGCAGACGGAACTCGGGAATACCGTACACCAGAACGCCGCCGGCCAGATGGAATGCCTCAAATACGGTGACGTCATAACCCTTCTTGGCAAGATCGCCTGCGCAGGTCAGACCTGCGGGGCCGGAGCCGACAACAGCCACCTTGTGACCGTTGGATTCGGGCTTCACGGGAGCGTCGGTAGCGTGCTCGTTGTGGTAATCGGCAACGAAACGCTCCAGACGGCCGATGCCTACGGGCTCGTCCTTGATGCCACGGATACACTTTGCCTCACACTGAGTTTCCTGAGGGCAAACACGACCGCAAACTGCGGGGAGAGAGGAGGTGAGGGAGATCACCTGATATGCACCCTCGAAATCGCCCTCCTGCACCTTCTTGATGAACTGAGGGATCGGTACGTTGACGGGACAACCCTTTACACAAACGGGGTTCTTACAGTTGAGACAACGGTTTGCCTCGTCGATTGCCTGCTCTGCGGTGTAGCCAAGAGCAACTTCCTTGAAGTTATGAGCACGAACCTCGGGCTCCTGTGCGGGCATGGGATTCTTTTTCAGAGACATATTCGGCATATTACTCTACCTCCTTCTTGAAGAGATTGCAAGCTTCGTCATAAGCGTGCTTCTCGAAATCGCGGTAGGATGCGCCACGGGACATTGCTTCGTCAAAGTCTACCTCGAAGCCGTCGAAGTCGGGGCCGTCCACGCAAGCGAACTTGGTCTTGCCGCCAACGGTCAGACGGCATCCGCCACACATACCGGTACCGTCGATCATGATGGGATTCATGGAAACGGTAGTCTTCACACCGAAGGGTCTCGTAGTAGCCACAACGAATTTCATCATGATCAGAGGACCGATGGTGATAATCTCGTCGTAAGCTTCGCCTGCTTCCAGCGCTTCCTGCAGAGGCAGGGTAACAACGCCCTTTCTGCCGTAGCTGCCGTCGTCAGTCATCATGATCAGCTTGTCGGATGCTGCGGAGAACTCGTCCTCCAGAATTACCAGATCCTTGTTTCTGAAGCCAACGTAGGAGTGGACCTCACAGCCCATCTCGTGGAGCTTCTCTGCGATAGGCAGTGCGATAGCACAACCAACGCCGCCGCCAACGATAGCAACCTTCTTGAGGCCTTCCAGCTCGGTGGGTCTGCCCAGAGGGCCTACGAAGTCCTGAATGTACTCGCCCTCGTTCTTGAGAGAGAGCTTATAAGTAGTTGCACCGACAATCTGGAAGATGATCTTCACCGCGCCTCTCTGGGCGTCGGTGCCTGCAACGGTCAAGGGGATACGCTCGCCGTCCTCGTCCACGCGCAGGATGATGAACTGACCGGGCTGTGCCTTGCGGGCAACCAGCGGGGACTCGATCTCCATCTGCATGACGGTGGGATTCAGCGCTTTCATGGTAAGAATCTTATACATTACGCAAAATTCCTTTCTATTTGCGGCGTCAGCCGCGTTTTTACGATATATTATACACCTGATAATAAATAGTCTCGTAGGGCGGGGGCTTGCTCCCGCCGTTTGAACATAACCAAATAACAGAATGATCCCAAACAATTCACGATC
>JAFTKV010000051.1 GCA_017453085.1 Clostridia bacterium | reverse complement strand
CCTATTATCAGGTGGTCCACTACAAGATCCGCGCTACCCTGTTGACGCTGCAAAAGAACGTTTACGAGCAGAAGAATAAGCTCTATATCTCCCAGGGACGGTACGCCAGCGTCAACGCCTACGCAAAGATGTCCGAGGATGCCTATCAAACGATCCTGTCGGATATTGCTTATTATAATAGTCTGAACGGCGGCAAGTGGGACAAGATCATGAACCCTTATCAAACCGCACAATGGCTGCCCGTGATCTCGGGTGCGCCCACCGTGACCTACCTGCCTGCCGATGCGGCAGAGGACGGTATCGGTGCCGTAGCGGAAGGTCAGACCGGCGGTGCCTCTGCCGTGACCCTCACCTTCCACAGCCTTGGCGACGAGGCACGCTTCATCGACCTCTTCAGCAAGGGAGACAAGGCGTACGACTATACCATTACTACCGATTCCTTTATCGTACTGGAGGATGCCGACGGCAAGAAGATCTCCGGCAAGACCTCCGGCTCCAAGACCACCTACACCGGCTCGGTTGAGGTGGAAAAGCGGCTGTATCTTACCGTTGATTGGGCGAAGGTATCAAGATCCACCACCGGTAGCGTTACCGTCACCGACAAGTTCGGCTTCTCCCGCACCTTCAACGTAAAGGTAACTATGGCAGCGGTCGATCCCTCCAAGCAGCCCACCAAGGGCTATTACGAGACCAACGGACTCGTATCGATGGAAGCCGAGCACTTTACCAAGAACGTGGCACAGGGCGATTATAAGTGGATCACCGTGAAGGATCTGGGCTACGCGGGGGACTCTATGACTGTCACCTACAAGGGTGCATCCAACGGCCCTCGCGTAGACGAGAATTTCACCGAAAACTCTGCTTATCTGGAATATTCCATCTATTTCGAAACCGCAGGCAAGTACAACGGCACCTTCTACCGCATCCCCACGCTGAATGAGGGCGACGAGGACAACGGCTCCAGAAAATCCTGCCGCACCGGCTTTGCGCTGGACGACGGCACCGTCAATCTGCTGCGCGGCAACAGCGTGGTGGATACGGGTGGCTCCAGCACCTGGTCCAATTCCGTGCGCTGCAATATGGAGAAGATGAGCTTCACCGTCACCGTACCTTCCGCAGGCTGGCACACCTTCCGTATCTATCAGTCTGACGTGGGCATCACCTTCGACAAGATCGTGCTCCGTCACGAATCCATCGGTACTATCTCCACCCGTACCGGTGACACCGAGACCTTCAATACCGTTGCCGAGTACAATCAGCCGCTTCGGACGACTCCTCCTACGATCTCGCTGAAGGATGTTCCCTTCCCCGTCGTAGACGGCGGTGACAGCTATCTCTTCGACTTCACCGATAACACCTCCAACGTTCCCGAGAACTACACTGGCGTAGATCTGGGCACCGAATCCTCCAAGGGCGGCAGATACGCCTGGACTGAAGGTTTCAGCGCACTGAAGTCCTCCACCGTTTCCAACGACTACACCTCGATGCGAGATCGGGATGCCATCTACTCCACCTCCAAGGCTTCCTTCGAGGTAAGCCTGCGCAGAGGCGGCAGCTATATGGTCACCGTAGTGGTGGGCGATCGCAAGTCGGGTGGTGCGAATGCATCGAACATGAAGGTCTCTGCCAACGGCAAGGTCATGCTCACCGGCATCAGCCAGGCGGCAGGCGGCACCTCGGAATACGCTTTCGTGGTAAGTGCCGACAAGACCATCACCCTGACCTTCGAGGGGAACTGGGTGGTTGCCGCCATCGAGATCATCCCCGGAGAAGAAAAGGACATGGGCAGCGGCAAGTTTACCGCAAACCAGCACGGCGACATCGTTATCGAAGCCGAGGCTGCGCTGGAAAATTCCGACTTCGCCTCCATCAACGTCTCCACCGACGGCAAGAACGTCCGCTGGATGAAGACCGGCGGTCTGTCGGGCTACGCGATGTATTTCGGCCCCAACATGAATGGCTCCTACACCGACTCCAATCCCAATACCACCAAGACCTCCAAGCTCACCTACAAGCTGGATATCAAAGCGGGCACCTATACCGTTTGGGCATTGGTGAAGTGCGCCGAGGACAACGACGACTCGGTGATCTTCTCCCTGAACGGTGCCCAGTCCCAGTCTGCCAACGACTTTAAGGACACCAAGGGCACATACGTCTGGAAGAAGATCGGCTCGCTGAAGATCGCCTCCGACGGCGAAGAAACGCTGATCATTCAAGGACACGAGGACGGTCTCTGCATCGACAAGATCGTGCTGACTACCAAATCTACCACTCCCGCTGTAGATGCGCCCATGAATCGCAAATAAACCATATCAAAATCCTCTCTGCTCTTTGGAACAGAGAGGATTTTTTGAAATTACTTGAAATATTTGCAATTCTGTGTTATACTGAAGTCAATCATTCATCAGGAGGAACGATATGGCAAACGTGATCTCATCCGGCTTTGGCTCGTTGTCCAATTCGCTATTGCGAGCCAACCGTTTCTATGAAGCAGAGCTCTACAGTGAAGCGGTCCAATGGTATCGCAAGGCAATGGAGGAAGGAAACGTCGAGGCAACCTACCGTCTGGCACTGTGTTATTTTCACGGAACGGGGGTCTATCAGGACGAACAGGAAGGAATTGCTCTCCTGCGACGCGCAGTCGATTTTGGGCACACCCGTGCTGCCTACGAGTTGGGGACGATCTATCTCCGTGGCGAGTTGGTAAAGCAAAACCTTAGCGAGGCGATCCGTCTGATTTCGCTTGCCGCTGAAAACGAACTTGCCGATGCACAGTTTGATCTTGCCATCTGCTATCACAACGGAACCGGCGTGGAGCAAGACGATGCCCGTGCCGTGCAGCTCTGCCTTGCCGCTGCCGAAGGCGGAAACGTCAACGCGCAGTTTACTATGGGCATCAATTACGACGAGGGCAACGACGTGGAGCAGGACTACGCCAAGGCAGCCGAATGGTTTTCCAAAGCTGCCGAGGGCGGTATCGGTATCGCATACTGTTATCTGGGCGATTATTACGAATACGGTCATCTGGGTACACCGGACTATGCGCTTGCTGAACATTATTATCAGGCAGGTGCAGAGCTTTCAGACGCATATTACCTCTATGCGCTGGGACATAAACGACTGGCCGGCCACGAAGGTCCCGCGGACGAGAAACAGGCGGCAGTCTATTTCCGAAAAGCCGCCGACATGAACTATCCGCCCGCTATGTATGAGCTGGCGCGGCTGTACCGACTGGGTCTGGGTGGATTGGAGGTAGACGTTGAAACCGCTCTGGACTACTGCACGCGCGCGGCCCAAATGGACTATACACCTGCCCAGTACACGCTTGCCTTGACCTATGATAACGGCGACGGCTTAGAGCAGGACGGTGAAAAGACTATTTATTGGTACACCCGTGCCGCAGAAAACGGACACGCTGATGCTCTAAACAATCTGGGCTACTGCTACGATATTGGCAAATATGTGGAACAGGATCACCGCAAAGCATTCGAGCTGTTTGATGAGGCTGCGAAAATTGGCGCACCGATAGCAATGTGCAACGTCGGAATCTTTTACGAGTTCGGCAAAGGCGTAGAACAGAGCTATGAAAAAGCGGTGGAATACTATCGAATGGCTGCCGCGCAGGGATATGCGAACGCCATTTATCGCTTGGGACTTTGCTACGAGAACGGTAACGGTGTAGCAGCCAATGCAGTCGAAGCCTTCAGACACTTT
>JAFTKV010000006.1 GCA_017453085.1 Clostridia bacterium | reverse complement strand
TCGCCCACAACGGTCAGCACGGGCATTTCCGAGGCAGGGTAGAGCGCAGCAGAATGATCGCTGTCCAAAAAGGCGATGGTATCGGCAGCATCAATCCGATAAACCTGCTCATCGGGATCCTCCAGATAGCTGTTGCTGGGGCTGACGGTGGAAAAATAATACGTATAGACCGTTTTCTTGCCGTCGGTAACGAATGCGGCACGGTATGTGGATTCGTCTGACAGATCCTCCGGAAGCTTATCAACAGGATCTGCGTTTTTGTTAAGCTTCAGCAAAAAGGCAATAAAGTCAGCGTCCTTTTTGGCAGAGGCGTTATACTCTGACAGTTTGCCGGAAGGCTCCTCCCAGATCAGCGAAGACACCTCACTGGTGGGCAGGGGCGACTCTTGTGCATTCGTATAGGCAATGATTGCCATCAGCGTGGGAATCAGGCAGACTGCAATCAGGATAATTCGTTTGATCAGCTTGTTCATATATCCTCTGAAATCGAAAAAAGTTCGATGTGATTTTGATGAGTAACAATATTATATCACACATGATACGGGATTTCAACGAAAAAGTGTGAACTCTTTGCATATTTTCGCGGAATTTTGCATGAATGATTATCAGGATGAAGGGAGGTCGTTACTGATTGAAACGTATACTGTTGGGACTGTTAGTAGGGGGCGTATTGCTGCTTTTCGGATGCGGAAGGGATGAGCCAACGGCTACCGATCTGTTGGCGTTGCTGCTGGGGGAGACCGATATGCCCGCAGCGGAGATCTATTTTGGCGGCGCAATGGCAGACGAGACGGGCTATTTGTCGGAGGAGATCGCAGAGCTTTTATACTGCGGTCACAGTCCCACAGGGCTTGCCGACGATTATGCGGTGGCACTCTGCAAGGACGATCGCAGCGTGGAGATCCACCTCTATCATGCGCTGGATGCCCAAGCGGCGGATGCCATCGAAGCCCGTCTGCAGATCCGAAAAACGCTTTTGGCCAATCGGGATCAGTATCTGTACGATCCCGACAGCATTGCTCCGGGCGCGGTGATCTGGAGAAAAGGGAAATGGGTCTGTCTGTTGGTCACCCCGGATAATGAAGCTGCACGCGCATCCTTAAACGATAATCTCTAACTCAAAATCCCTCATCGCAAACGCGATGAGGGATTGGTTAGGATTGGGTTTAGTCGTCAAATCCGGGGAACATTCCGTCACGGGGAGGCTTCTTTTCATCCTCGTCGTCCGAATCGTCATCTTCTTCGGCTTCCGCCTTCAGACGCTCTTCCTCGGCACGCTTGGCCTCTTCCGCAGCCTTGCGCTCCGCTTCGATCTGATCCAGGCGGGCCTTTTCTTCGTTTTCCGCCTGACTCTTGCGGCGGCGTGCATCCACCATTTCTGCAAGCTCCTCCATGGTAGGCTCGCCGTTCATCACGGCGTCGAACTGACCCTCGTCCATGGTCTCGTAACGCACCAGGAACTTGGCAATGAAGTGCAGCTTGTCGATATTCTCCTTCAGCAGGCGGATCGCCAGCTCGTAGGATTCGCTGATGATGGAATGGATCTCGCTGTCGATCGCGGCGGCGATCTCCTCGGAGTAGTTCCGATTCTCGCCTAGCTCCTTACCCAGGAAGACCTCGGTGTTGCCGCTTCCGAAGGCGATGGGGCCAAGCTTGTCGCTCATACCGTACTGAGTGACCATCTTCCGTGCAATGGAGGTCGCACGCTCAATGTCGTTGGAGGCACCGCCGGAAATGTCATCGAAGATGATGCTTTCCGCAGCTCTGCCGCCCAGCAGCATGGCGATGTTTTCCTTCATTTCCTGCTTGTAAATGCTGTATTTGTCTTCCTTAGGCAGGTTCAGGGTATAGCCCAAAGCTCTGCCGCTGGGGATGACCGAGATCTGGTGCACGGGATCCTGGGTAGGCAAAACGTGTGCCAGAATAGCGTGACCCGCTTCGTGATAAGCGGTCTTTTCTTTTTCGCTTTCCTTGATCTTCCAGGACTTCTTCTGGGTGCCTACCACAATCTTCATGGTAGCATCCTCGATATCGTTCATGCCGATCAGGTGCTTGCCGCGGCGAGCAGCCAGCAGAGCGGCTTCGTTCAGCAGGTTGGCAAGATCTGCACCGGTAAAGCCGACGGTGGACTGAGCAACGGTAGCCAGATCCACGTCTTCCTCGAAGGGCTTGTTCCGTGCGTGAACCTTGAGGATCTCCTCACGACCCTTCAGGTCGGGATAGTTTACGGTAACCTCACGGTCAAAGCGACCGGGACGGAGGAGAGCGGGGTCCAGAATGTCAGGACGGTTGGTGGCTGCCATGACGATGACGCCCTCGCTGCCCGAGAAGCCGTCCATTTCTACTAAGAGCTGGTTGAGGGTCTGCTCACGCTCGTCGTGACCGCCGCCCAGGCCTGCGCCACGGTGACGACCTACAGCGTCGATTTCGTCGATGAAGATGATGCTGGCGGGATTCTTGCGAGCGGTCTCAAACAGATCGCGGACACGGGAAGCACCGACGCCCACGTACATTTCCACGAAATCGGAGCCGGAGATGGAATAGAAGGGAACGCCTGCTTCGCCGGCAACTGCCTTGGCCAGCAGAGTTTTACCTGTACCGGGAGGGCCCATCAGCAGTACACCGTGGGGAATCTTGGCACCCAGCTTGGTAAACTTTACGGGGTCCTTCAAAAATTCCACGATCTCGCGGAGCTCTTCCTTTTCCTCTTCCGCGCCGGCAACGTCGGAGAACAGAACCTTATTCTTGGTATCGGGGGTGCTGATCTTCGCTCTGGACTTACCGAAGCTGTTGATCTTACTGCCCTTACCGCCGCCTGCCTCACGCATTGCGTAGATGAAAACGAAGATCAGAATGCCGCCGATGGCAAGATAGGGTAGCAGGCTGACCCACCAAGGGAAGATCGTAGGCTCAACGATATCGTATTTCATTGGCTGGATATCGTCCTCTGGATCTTTGTTGGCGGTCTTGTTATATTCGACCACGTAGGTATAGCAATCCTCCAGGAAAATATCACGATCCTGAATAACATAGGTATATTTCTTATTTGCAGTAGTGACGAAGGTCAGCGTGTTATCGCTTTCCAGCTCAAACTCCTTGATGGCTTCCTTGTCGGTGCCGATGTTGTGGAAATAATCCACCAGCTGAGAATACTGCAGCTCCTCGGTGCCGGTTCCGGTGAACATATAGAGCAAAAAGATTGCTCCGATCAAGAGAACTGCATAAAACAGCAGGCTTTTTAGACCCTTCATAAAATTCCTCCAAAAGATACTGTGCAATGTGGGATGCTTGGTACCGTGTACCGTATAGCGGAGCCGACTGCCGTTTCAATCAGCCTCGCTTGCAAAGGAGCAGCTGAATACGGTCGTTACCGCAGTCCTGCGAACCGTCTCGAATGTGCCCTAAAATCGGGATCCACAGGATGCCCCGACCGTCGCAGATGATTGGCGTATACTCCCGCTCCGTAGTGGGGATATGACCGTCGCAGAACATCTTTTTCACGCTTCGGTGAATACCGCCCGACAGGATGCGATCACCGGCGCGTCTGGCTCTTGCGATCATCGTTCCTTCTATTGTAGCAAAATTCAAAGTCACGTTTATCAATAATTTGTAAATAATTTGTTGATGAGCGATGTATTTTTCGATATCCGTTTCGTTTTCACGGAAAACCAAAAGAATCGATCCGTCCGGCAGAAGATTTTCCCCCGGATGCAGTTCAATTTCCCAGTCTTCTGCAACAGATGCGACCGACCTCACCAAAAGACCGTCCTCAACAGCGACCGTCCCGCCGGGAAGATCCAGCGCAGAATGGGGGATCGCAGCCACGCACAGGCGAACCAGCGCATCCACGTGGATAGCAGAGAGTGAACCGATCCCCAGTATCCCACAGCGGGCGATCAGCGCACGGGAGCGTAATGGCGCAGGGAGTGCGGCAATCTCCCCCACGTTACCGCGCTCGGCAGCGGGAGCAGCGAGCGCTTGGAGATAGTCGTCATCCTCTCTGGCACAGGTGATCGCTCTGCCAAAGGCCTGCTCGGCGCGGGGATTCAGCTGTCGCAGAACCGGCAATGCACGATGGCGGATCAGATTACGACTGTACTCCACCGATTCGTTAGAGCTGTCCTCCACGTGGGGAAGACCGTATTCTTGCAAATAGGAAAGAATCCCCTCCCGGGAAACGGTCAGGAGCGGACGGAGATAAGCACCCCGTGTGGGCGGGATGCCGTGAAGGGAAGCGGTGCCGCGCGTAAGCTGCAGCAGCACCGTTTCCACATTATCGGTTGCCGTATGCGCCGTGGCGATACCGTCCAGATCACGGGCGGCAGCGCACTCCTCCAGCGCAAGATAGCGGTATTTGCGAGCAGTTTCCTCCAGCCCCGCCCTTTCCAGCGTTGCCAAGGAAGGAATATCGTATTCACGCACAGTCAGCAAAATGCCGAGCTTATGGCATAGATCAATGCAAAACTCCCGATCCCGATCGGCTTCTACACCGCGGATGCCGTGATGGACGTGGAGTGCCTCCAGCCGATAGCCCAATAGCTCCCTGTAACGGGACGCTACGTGCAGCAGTACGACGGAATCGGCACCGCCCGACAGCGCGATCAGCAGACCCTGTCGGGGATGTGATTTCATAAATTCGCAGAATGCCCGATCGACTAAGGAGACAGCGGGGGTCATTCCTCGCCTCCGCGCTCGGTATCCAGCGTGGTAAACTTGGTGTATTGGCCGAACCAGCCCACTTCCACCTTGCCGGTAGAGCCGTGACGGTTCTTGGCAACAATGACCTCTGCGGTGTTCTGCTTATCGGGATCTTCCTTATAATACTCATCACGATACAGGAAGAGCACGATGTCGGCGTCCTGCTCGATGGCACCGGAGTCACGCAGGTCAGACAGCATAGGACGCTTGTCGGTACGGGATTCGGGACCACGGGAAAGCTGTGCACAGCAAATAACCGGCACGTTCAGCTCCTTGGCCAGCACCTTCAGATTACGGGAGATCTCGGCCACCTCGTTGACGCGGTTTTCGATCCTGCGGTCGGATTGCATCAGACCCAGGTAGTCGATGACCACAAGTCCCAGATTCTTCACTCTTCGAGGCTTTGCCTTCATTCCGGTAACGGTGATACCGGTGGTGTCATCAATGTAAATATCGCATTCCGCCAGATAGGAGGATGCGTGCGCCAGCTTGTTCCAATCCTCTGGGGTCAGCTTACCGCTGCGAAGGACGCCGCTCTCGATCAGTGCTTCGCTGGAGAGCATACGGGAGACCAGCTGTGTGGAGGACATTTCCAGCGAGAAAATGCAGACCGCTTTCTGAGTCTTGTGCGCAATGTTGGTAGCAAGGTTCAGACAGAAGGAGGTCTTACCCATACCGGGACGTGCACCTACCAGAACCAGGTCGCTCTTGCCAAGACCGATCAACAGGCTGTCGATGGCAGAAAAGCCGGTGGATACACCTTTGGCTTCATCGGGATTCTGTGCCACTTCGTGGATCTGACGGTGCGTTTCCAGAAGAACATCGCGGATATGCTCGAAATCCTTCTGCTCTTTATTTTGGGCAATATCAAAGACCTTGCTCTCGGCACCGTTGATGATGTTGACCGCATCATCCTGCTCGGCGTAAGCATCCTCGGTGATCTCACCGCAGACCGAGATCAGACGCCGCAGTAGTGCTTTGTTGCGCACGATCTCGGCGTAGTCCTTGATGTTTTCGGAGGAGGGAACGATCTCGGCAATGGTGCGGATGTAGGACTTGGACTCTGTCAGATCGTACACGCCTTCCTGCACCAGCGCATCCATCAGAAGAACGGGGTCTATCTCCTTGGATTGCAAAAACAGCTTCTGCATAGCAGAGAAGATCTCCCGATGCTCCTCCAGATAGAAGTCCTCTACCGAGATCTGCGCGGCGATCTCGCTGATTTTCTGCGGATCTACCAGAATCGAGCCCAGCACGGATTGCTCCGCTTCCAGCGAAAAGGGTAGCTTTCGCTGATTGTTTTCAATCGCCATAACAGCTTATTCCTTTACGGTTACTTTGAGTCTCCCCACAACCTCGGGGTAGAGCTTGACTTCCAGCTGACTGGTGCCGTATTCCTTGATGGGACGATCCAGCACGATCTTGCGCTTGTCGATGGAGATTCCGTACGCCTCCTGCAGCTTTTCGGCGATCTCCTTAGAGGTGACCGAGCCATACAGTCTGCCGTCGGCACCGCTGGCGATCTTGATCTCTACGGTGATCTCGGCCAGCTTAGCGGCAAGCTCCTGTGCGGCGGCTTTTTCGGTTGCCAGCTTATACTGCTTGGCGGCTTCTTTATTCTTCAGATCGTTCATAGTGGACGCACTTGCTTCGGTGGCAAGTCCCTTGGGGAAGAGGAAATTGCGGGCGTATCCGTCGGAGACGTTGATCACCTGTCCCTTTTTGCCCTGTCCTTTGACGTCCTGAGTGAGAATAACTTTCATAATGAATTAGTTCCTTTCTGTGGATTTGGAATCGACGTCCAAAAATTGGTCGATGGATTCTTTCAGTTGAATGAGGACGGCCTCCATAGAGGTGCCCGACATTTGGGTTGCGGCAGCATCGTAGTGACCGCCACCGCCCAGACGCTCCAGAATGATCTGGACGTTGATGGTGCCCGTAGAGCGGGCAGAAATGCGGATAGCGCCGTCGATCTCGCAGAGAGCGAAGGAGGCCAGCACGTTTTCCGCAGTCAGGAGCTTATCAGCCACCTTGGCGGCAATGATCCGGTCGGCGGCAATATTGTCCTGATAGGGGTTGACCGCAATGGCAATATACTTGCGATAGCGGGCAATATTGATCTCGAAGCGCGCCTCACGCTCCATATCGGCAAGATCGGTACGGAAGAGCTCCTGCACTTCGATGGGATCGGCACCTTCACCACGCAGATAGAGTGCAGCGGTAAAGGTACGCACGCCGGTGTTAATGGAGAACCGCTTGGTATCCAGGATGATACCTGCGTACAGCATTTCGGCCTCTTCCTTTTTCAGAGAGCCCATTGCAGACTGCTCCAGGATCTCGGACATCAGCTCGGAGGCAGAGGATGCAGACGGCTCGATATAGTACAAGGCGGGTGGGATCTCAAATTCACCGGTCATACGGTGATGGTCGATGTAAACCACGCGATGTACGTTCTCGGCGATCAGCGGAGCCTCAAACTGCTTGGGATTGTTGACGTCTGCGATGATCAGCAGCGTTTTCGAGTTGATCAGATTCTGACCGGTCTCCGCGTCCACGAAGATCTCGTCGTAGGCGGGAATGCCGGACAGCAGATCAAAGCACTTGGCCAGATTGGGATCCTTGCGGTCGATGATGATGTTACACTTGACGCCGCAAAGCATACAGAACTTTGCCGCACCCACGCAGGAGCCGATGGAGTCGAAGTCGGGATTGCGGTGACCCATAATCAGCACGTTACGGCTGGAGGTTACCAGCGATGCCAGTGCCTGTGCCACGGTACGGGACTTGATGGTTGTACGCTTCTGAACGGTCTTGGTAATACCGCCGAAGATATTGACGCCCTTATCGGTCTTGACCACCGCTTGGTCGCCGCCTCGTGCCAGTGCCATTTCCAGCGCGGACTGAGCGCTCTTTTCCTTTTCACTCAGAGTTTCGCCAATGGTAGATGTGCCGATGGAGATGGTCACGGGGAAGTAGTTGGCACCCACGCGCACCGAACGAACCTTTTCCAGGATCTCGAATTTATCCTCGATCAGGGATTGCAGATGATGTGCCTTATACAGGAAAACGTACTTATCCCGCTCGTAGCTTTTCAGAATGCCGTTGTAGCGGTCTGCAAAATCCCGCAGGACGATCTCTACCTGTGCCGCAGCAGAGCTGACGCTCTCCTGTTCGATCTGAACCAGCTCTTCCAGGTTATCGATGACGATATACGCCACCAGCGTTTCGTTTTCTTGCTGAACTGCCTTGGTCTCCTCCAGCTCGGTGATGTCGTACCATACGGTAACGAACAGATTGGCTGTAGAGGGAGAGGAGATATGTCCCTTCACCTGATAGACCCGACGGCCAACGGTACATTTGAACTCCTCGCCGTTTTCCAGCGTAGAGAGCAGGGTCTCCATATTGACGCCGGTCAGCGCAGGCAGCCGTTTGGTGGTGAGCTCCGCTTCCCGCAGCATGGCGCGGAAGGCTTTGTTGCCCCACTGAATATTTCCGGCTTCGTCACAGGCGATGATGGGTGCAACGATGTTATTATACAGTCCCGAGCTGACGTCGGTGCTGTAATGCTTTTCCAGATCCATTTCGTAGTGCTTGAAATAAATCACCCGCAAAACCACCAAGGCCAGTACCGAAAGCGCGGCATACAGCACCAGCACGATCACGGTAGCGGGAAGAGGGGACAGCAGATCGGAGGAAAGGAGAGCCTGCAGAATGAACAGATGGATCGCGGCCAGAACGCCGAGAATCAGCAGGCGCAGATTGTTTTGTTCCTTTAGTCTGGAGAAAAATCTTTTCATTCGGAAGTACCTTCTTGATCGTTAGGATCGTCATCGTCGTCGGAATCGGAGGGAGAATTGTCGGAATAGAAGTCGGGAGGAGGAGCCTGGGGTGCCTTGGTGGGGAAGGCGGTCTGTGCAGCACCTACCACGGACAGCAGAAACAGCGGAATGATCGCCGTGGTCAGCAAAAGCACGACCAGCATACCGACGGTTGCACAGCCGCAGCCGGGCTGACGCATCAGTCGTTCCTTCATCTTACGGCATCCGACGATGGTGAAGATGGGAAGCAGAAGGAAAAACAGATTATTGCATACGGTAGCGATGACGGTAAAGACGATATGATCGATGGGAAGCAGGGTCAGCAGGAAGCTGCCCAGATAAACGAAGCTCAGCGGACGCCAGACGGTAACCGGCCAGACGTTGAAGCGATCGTAGCCGTAGACGTAGCCCAGGAACACGCGTCGCAGGCAAGCAGTGGCCAGCCATGCGATCAGCCACATGAGCATCAAGAACGCACCGGGGAGGATCGTGAGCATGGTGTCAAAGAACACACCGGGTGCATTTTCAGGATCGATTCCGCTCATGAAGAACGCTTCGGCGTTTTCCTGCAAGAGCGGGGTCATGTAATCTACAAAGATCGTTTTGATTTCGGTGTAGAGCTGCTTGAATACCGAGAAGGAGAGGGAGCCTGCACGCATCCACAGCCAAAGGAGCATTGCACCCACCAGCGTAACGGTGATGGCAACGAACGCCCAGAAGATACCGGCAGATCGGCTGTTGCGCCGTCTGACGGTCAGTACCAGCAGCGCGGCGGCGGGGGCAAATGCAAATGCGGCGACCGCATAAGCAGGAGAGCGAAGAAAGCCTACGATCACGGCAGGCAGCGCGCCTGCGGCCAAGGAATAGAGCAGTACCCGAACGTAGGATGCCCGGGGAACGGAAAGTGTACCAACTGCAAGACAGCAGATGGCAAGACCAAGAAAGAAGATACCGGTAGGCTGTAAGCCATACAGCAAGGATAATATGGAAGCAAACGCCATATAACCGCGGGCGGCACCACGGGTAGGCATTTTGCGATTGTTCATTTGGGTCATGAGAATACTCCTATTTTTACAATAAATATAGTATAGCACATTTTTACGCAATTGTAAAGCAAAAATCGGAAAAAGTATTGACTAATTTACAAAAAAAGTATATACTATCAGTATAAGGAAAAAACAGGGGGCAAAAATGCCTCTCTCGCCGTCACTGATTGCAGAAATGGAGCGTATCATGGCTAATTTTATCGAAAAAAAGCCGACTGAGCTTACCGAAAACGTTTTTTATGAGATCGGCACCCGTTGGATGCTGCTGACCGCATACGATCCCGCCAACGATCGGGTTAATGCGATGACCGCCAGCTGGGGCGGCATGGGCGTTCTGTGGAACCGTCCCGTGCTGTTTGCCTTCGTTCGTCCGCAGCGCTATACCTACGGTCTGCTCAACGATGCAGACGCTTGTTCCGCTTGCTTCTTGGAGGACGGGCACCGTGCGGCTCTGCAGATCTGCGGAACCAAGAGCGGCAGAGATACCGACAAGATCACCGAAAGCGGACTGACCCCCGTAGAGCTTGGCGGCGTATGGGGATTTGCAGAAGCACTTCGGGTGATGAAGCTGAAAAAGCTGTTCGTCGCCGATATGGAAAAGGCAAACTTCCTCGATCCGACGCTGCTCAAAAACTACCCCGCAGACGATTACCACCGGGTCTACGTGTATGAGATCGAAACGGTTTACGAAACAGAATAAACGAAACAGGAATCAAGTATGGAAAAATATCTGGAAGCAGGAAAAATCGTGAACACCCACGGCGTGAAGGGTGATCTGAAGGTGGAGTGCAGATGCGACGACCAGGAGGTATTCGCATCGCTCTCTACGCTCTATCTGAAAAAGAGTGGAGAATATGTCGCATACCGTTGCACTAAAAATCAGCCCATGAAGCATATGATGCTGGTGCATCTGGAATCGGTGGATACAATGGAAGAGGCGATCCTTCTCAAGAATCGCTCGCTGTATGCTGACCGTGAGGATTTCGATCTTCCCGAGGGCAGCTACTTTATTGCCGATCTGATCGGTACGCCCGTGTATGACGAGCATACCGGCGAATGCTACGGTAAGCTCACCGACGTGAACAATCACGGTGCGGGGGACATTTACGAGATCACCCGTCCAGATGGCACGAAAGCGTTGGTGCCTGCCGTTCCCGCATTCGTCAGCCGCACCCTTCCGGGAGAGGGTATCTATCTGACACCCATCGAGGGACTGATCTGATGAATTTCCACGTACTTACTCTTTTTCCCGATATGATCCGTC
>JAFTKV010000050.1 GCA_017453085.1 Clostridia bacterium | reverse complement strand
CCCCTCTGATCATTTCGGGCGAGGGCGATACCGCTACCGATCTGTACGACAAGACCGACAAGCTGGTTGCCAGAATGCGCCTCTTCCGCATCAAGGAGATCGACGAAAAGCAGCAGACCGACGCCGTTGAGGTGGATCCCGAAGCGGACTACATCGTGGACGAAAAGGCTCGCACCGCCGTGCTCACCGCCAAAGGCATCGAAAAGGTCGAGCGTTACTTCGGCATCGAAAACTACGCCGATCCCGAAAACTCCACCATCGCCCACCACGTCAATCAGGCACTGAAGGCACACGGCGTCTTCAAGCTGGACGTGGACTACGTACTCAAGGACGGTCAGGTTATGATCGTCGACACCTTCACCGGCCGTATCATGCCCGGCAGACGCTGGAGTGACGGTCTGCATCAGGCCATTGAGGCGAAGGAGCACGTCAAGATCGAAAAGGAAAACAAGACCCTTGCCACCATCACCTTCCAGAACTACTTCCGTATGTACGAGAAGCTGTCGGGTATGACCGGTACGGCAATGACCGAGGAAGAGGAATTCCGCGAGATCTACAACCTGGACGTAGTGGAGATCCCCACCAATATGCCCATGATCCGAAAGGATCACACCGACGTGGTGTACAAAAACGTCAAGGGCAAGTACGACGCGATCCTGCGGCAGATCATCGAGTGCCACGAAAAGGGGCAGCCGGTTCTGGTAGGTACCGTTTCGGTTGAAAAATCCGAGGAGCTGTCCAAAAAGCTCTCCCGTAACGGCATCAAGCACACCGTGCTGAACGCCAAGTATCACGACCGTGAGGCCGAGATCGTTGCACAGGCCGGTAAGCTGGGCACCGTCACCATCGCCACCAACATGGCAGGCCGTGGTACCGACATTCTGCTGGGCGGTAACCCCGAGTTCCTGGCCAAGCAGGAAATGCGGAAGATGGAGTACGAGGAAGACGTGATCGGTCTTGCCATGGGCTCCAACCAGTCGGTTTCCGAGGAAATCATGGCAGCCCGCAAGGTTTACCGTGAGCTCTATGATAAATACAAGAGACAGATCGAGCCCGAGGCAAAGCGCGTCCGCGAGGCAGGCGGTCTGTTCATCATCGGTACCGAGCGTCACGAATCGAGACGAATCGACAACCAGCTCCGCGGTCGTTCCGGCCGTCAGGGAGACCCCGGTGAATCCCGCTTCTACCTGTCGCTGGAGGACGATCTGATGCGTCTCTTCGGCTCCGACCGCATCGCAGGCATGGTCGACCGTCTGGGTCTTGGGGACGACGATCCCATCGACGCCAAGATCCTGTCGGGCTCTATCGAAAGCGCACAGAAGCGTTTGGAGGATACCAACTTCAACCGCAGACGGAACGTCCTCGCCTACGACGACGTAATGAACCAGCAGAGAAATCTGATCTACGCACAGCGTCGTGAGGTGCTGGACGGCATGGATATGCACGACAAGATCGTGGATATGCTGAATATCACCCTGGATGAGGCCGTGCACAACTGCTGCTCCGACGAAAATCACGCCGATTGGGCACTGGACGAGCTGCGCAACACCTTCTTCGGCTTCCTCTGCACCCCCGACGATTTCAAGTACACCGAGGAAGAGCTGGAGGCCATCACCGCAGACGAGATCCTGGATATGCTCACCGAGCGTGCCATGAAGATCTACGCCGACAAGGAAGAAATGTTTGGCAGAGAGCAGCTGCGTGAGATCGAGCGCGTGATCCTGCTGCGCAACGTGGACCGTCATTGGATGAACCACATCGACGAGATGGATGAGCTGAGAGGCTCTATCGGTCTGAACGCATACGCACAGCGCAACCCCCTGAACGAATACCGTATCGCCGGCGGCGATATGTTCGAGGATATGTCCCACTCCATCCGCATCGACACCGTCCGCGCCATCCTTTCGGTGGTCAAGCGCGAGCCTGTACAGCGTCAGCAGGTGGCTCGGGTGACCGGTGCAGGTCTGCGCGGTGCAGCTCCCGTTCGTCCCGCAATGCCCACTCCCGGCAGCCCTGCGGCACAGAACGGTGCTCCCGCTCCCCGTCTTCCTCTGAAGAAGCCTATGAAAAAGGTGGGGCCCAACGACCCCTGCCCCTGCGGCAGCGGCAAAAAGTACAAGAAGTGTCACGGAATCGCCGGTTCCGATGAACAGTAAACGAGGATAATATGGGCTTTGGTCTGTTAGTTATCGGATACGCCACCATGCTGGTCTGGGGGCTTGCCATCGATCCCGAAATCGGGCTCGGCTTTGACATTCTCCCCGACCTTGCGGGCTACGTCCTGTTCTTCGTGGGACTGCGGGGACTTCGTCCCTATTCCAAGGGCTTCGTGCTGGCCAGATACGTTACCCTTCCCCTGATGCTGCTGGGCGGTGCAACGCTGGCCACTCAGGGCACCGCACTGCTGGGCAAGTGGATTCCCGCTCTGTCCCAGCACTGGCCGCTGATGCAGAATATCATCTCGGTCATCGCAACGGTCAGCACTCCCCTGCTCTTCTTCTTCCACCTGTATCTGTGTCAGGGCATCCGTGAGCTGGCCGCAGAGGTGGAGCTACATAAGGTCGTGACCCGCTCTAAAATTGCCGCCT